>JASLIR010000314.1 GCA_030152125.1 Alkanindiges sp. | reverse complement strand
GGAATACTTGCGTGACCAGAACCTGAGCCTGACCGATATTGCCCTGCTGTTAGGGTATTCAGAACAAAGTGCTTTCCAGCGTGCCTTCAAGCAATGGACACAGCTTACGCCTTTGCAATGGCGCCAACATGCCATGTTGCCACGAGAACAACTCGCCATTGACGCCTGAATACATGGAAGGAGCCTGAGGGGCAACCTACCCGTCAGGCATCAATACAGGATACTGAAGCTTGTCCAGTATAAAAAAACTTACTCCATGCGCTGCCAGGTCTGGTTACGGCCCAGCAGGGAAATACCGATGAAGCCACGCAGGTTTAAGGTTTTTCCATCCGCCGAAACAGACCCTTTCAAACGGTAAGTCTTGCCATTATAGGGGTCCATAATCGTGCCGCTATCATAGCTATTGGGTTCACCAGGAACTGGCTTCAGGTTGTTAACAATTTTCAGGCCCACCACCGGCGCACCTTTCAGGCTGCCTGTACAATCTTCGCAATGGGTTTTGGCATTCTTGTCCACCAGGCTTTTCACCGTGGCGCTTAAAAGCCCATTCGTTTCAGTAAACTGTACCGTTGCGCGTGGCTTGCCGGTTTTATCATCAATGGTACGCCACATGCTGCCATCCAGCTGGTCCTTAGCATAACTGCTGATGCTAATGGCACTCAGTACCACGGCTAATACGATAGAACGCATTATAGATATCCTTATTCATTTCATTATGATGCAATTCATCATAGCAAGCCCTCAACACACTTCAATACACTTGTGTGACTATGTGGTTTTTATATGTAAAGCCTAGGGTCTGCTGACATTTCATATGCGGACTGCGTTGTCGGCTCAAATTGAATCAAACAAGGCGTGAAACGCAGGCAATGGCGAGCCCTTGGCAAGTTTCACAACAAAGTTTGGGGCAATTTGAGCCACAACCTGAAAGGACAGGGACGTTTTTTGCCGCTGCATCGTTATTCATTGCTCATTTAGAATAACTAAATATCGCAATTCATGCCTTGCATCACCTAAAAACGTCCACTGTCGCAACCTCATTTGAAGTGTCAACAGACCCAAAACATTTGTACAATCCAGTTGCTTATTACTATCATCAAGCATCCCCTAATTTTAGTACCGCGAGACCCGAATGAAAGTTCCTGAACACTTAAAACAATGGATTATCGAACAAGTATTAAAGAAGAGCTTTAAAAGCCTCAGTAAGCATGAGCAGGTACCAACCGCCGTACTGCGCCACAGCATGAACCTGAGTGCCGAACTGCTTAGCATTGAGCCGAATGTGCTCATTCGCAGTTGCCGCCTGGCAGATTGCCCTGCTGAACAGTTTAATGCCACCAACAAACGCGCCAGTGGTCAGGTGATTCTGCATGTACACGGCGGCGCGTTTTTTCTGGGTGGTTTAAGCTCACACCGTGCCTTGGGCAGCCAACTGGCCCAGCTAACCGGCGCAACGGTTTATACCATTGACTATCCACTATCCCCGGAACAGCTGTATCCGCACGCCATGCTGGCAGTAAAAAATGCCGTGCTGGAATTACTGGCCCAAGGCTATAAAGCTGAAGATGTGATTATTTCCGGAGACTCCTGTGGCGGCAACCTGGCACTGGCTGCAGTGCTGGCCCTGCGTGATGCCGGGCAACCTGTGCCTGCAGGCATGATCCTGATGTCGCCTTTCCTTGATTTAACCCTGAGTGGTGACTCCATTCGCCTGAACAAGTCACTGGATGCCATGCTGAACAGTGAATTCCTGCAACGTGGCATTAATTATTATATCGGCCAGTACGAAGCCAGCCATCCGCTGGTATCACCGCTGTTTGCTGATTTGGGCAAGCTGCCACCCACACTGGTACAGGTAGGCAGCAAGGAAATCCTGCTGGACGATTCCAAGCGCTTTAAAGAACTGGCTCACGCTGCTAGCAGCAAGGTAAGCCTGAATATTTATCCGGGCATGTGGCATGTGTTCCAGCTGTTTAGCCAGTGGAGTGAACCTGCCAAACAATCCCTGGAAGAAATTAACAATTTTATTCAGCAGCTTAAAGCAGAATAAACCATTGACCACCCTCACCGGGCGTCCCCGCTTGCGAAGCACTGCTTCGCAGGGGGAGGAACGGCTCAGCGTTGCAAACCGGCCTTAATCAAGCACGTTTTTTTACCAGTCCATCATCCAGCAACTGCTGGAAATGCTCACAAACACTGTGCTTGATATCGCGGTACTGAATACCCAGATCCTTCACGCTACGCTGGTTATTAAAATAAATGGGATAGCCCATATTCAGGCGGACAAACTTGCGTGTATAGCCATAAAACGGCGCCACCAGGCTAAAGGCAAACTTGGGTACTTCCATGGGCGGGAAGGGATACTTGCGGCCAAACGTGCCACGTAACGCCTGCCCTATTTCCAGCAGGCTTAAAGAACCGCCACTAATAATATAGCGGCCATTCGCATCCGGGTTAAAACCGGCGGCAACATGGGCATCCGCCACATCGCGCACATCCACAATGCCCATCCACACAGGCGGCACACCCATGCGGGTTGTACCATCACCAAACTGCTGCAATACCTCAATACTGCCGGAGTTACTGCTGGCCGTTAAGGACGGCCCCATCACCAGTGCCGGGTTAATGCACACCAGATCCCAGCGACTTTGTGCATTGGCAATTTTCCAGGCCTCACGCTCAGCTGCCACCTTGGAGTAAGGATAAGGCTGGTGTTCCACACTGCTGGTCACATTCCAGTTGCTTTCATCAAAACTGTTATTTTTAGTATTTTCAATCTCGGCTGCATCGCCATAGGTTGAGGCAATACTGGAGGTTAATACCACACGCTTGACCGATTCCGTACGGTTTACCGAATCCAGCACATTACGCGTGCCTTCCACCGCCGGGCGCACAATATCGCGCTCGGCATCTTCATAGTTCAGTACTACAAATGGCGATGCCATATGGAATACCAGCTCACAGCCCTGTATCGCCTCATCAAATGACTTGGCTGCCAGCAAATCTGCCTTAAAAAACTTAATGCTGCCTGTCGACTCATCCGCAATTTTTTGCAAATGCGCCACACTGGCAGTCTTGGAGGGATCACGCACCGTCGCATGCACGGTATGGCCGCTACGCAGCAAACGCTCAATCACCCAGCCCGCTATATAGCCGGTTGCACCCGTTACCAATACTGGCTTGCTCTGGTCAATCACTGTCATTGTTATCTCTCCTCGCGTTTTAATGTCGCTATGTTTTCTGAGTGTTACATCAGGGCTTGGCACAGCTTATAAAATCATCATTGCAGGCAGACTGCAAAATAAAAATATGACTATTCAATCAGATTTATTAATTGCCGACGAAAGAACAGGCCAGGTTTGACAGGAATGACTAAATAGCGCTAAATACAACGCATCGTTTCATATATAGAACAATATAACCATGCCAGACTTAAATGACTTCTACTGGTTTGCCCTCGTCGTAGAAAATGGCGGTTTTAGTGCCACCGAACGCGCCACCGATATTCCAAAATCCAAGCTCAGCCGCCGTATACAGCAATTGGAACATGATCTGGGGGTACGCCTGATCCAGCGTACATCCCGGCAGTTTATGGTCACCGATGTGGGTAATAGTGTGTACCGGCATGCCCAGGCCATGCTGATGGAAGCACAGGCGGCACGCGATGTAGTGGACCATTTAAGGGCGGAACCACGTGGCATTGTACGGGTAAGTACCCCGGTCAGCATTGCGCAAAGTGAGCTGGCCAATATTCTCCCGGCCTTTTTAAAGCGCTATCCCGATATTCAGGTACAAATGACCGTCAGCAACCGCCGGGTGGATATTATTAACGAAGGCATAGATGTGGCCTTGCGGGTGCGGGAAAAACTGGATGAGGACGGTTCGTTTATCATCCGGCGTTTTGGCGATATCCATCACTCACTGGTCGCCTCACCCGGCTATTTAAACCAGTATGGTCGCCCAGCCTTGCCAGCACAATTGAGTGAGCATGCCACCCTGAATATGAATGAAGATGAAGCGCATCAATACTGGGAGCTGGTTAACCAGTCCGGCGAAATCAGTAAAATCAAGATTAAACCACGGGTTACCGGGTCCGACTTAAACATGCTGGCACAATACGCTACTGAAGGCCTGGGTATTTCCCTGCTGCCATACCCGCTGTGCGCGGAACGCATCAAGAAGGGCAAGCTGGAAGTGGTTTTACCGGAATGGAACATACCGCAGGGCACTTTTCATGCCGTATATGCTTCACGGCGTGGCCTGCTGCCTGCGGTACGGGTGTTTATTGACTATCTGGTGGAAGAGTTGCCCAAGTTTGCCCAAGCTAATCAGGCAAATGGCTAGGCATTCATCCTTAGCCAGCCAATGTTTCACGGCTGGCATTCAGCCATCCGCGGGCCAGATCTTCATGCGCTGCATCAAAATACTTGATAGGAAATGGCATTAAACCACCTAAAAGAAACAGTATGGCATCTTCCTGTAAATAGGGTTGACCCACTATCGCCAGATGATCCACCTGCTGCTGGATAAAGCTGTCGCGTTCATCATCATGCCACTCGGCATCGGCCTGTAAACCTTCAAAGTCCAGGCCAATTAATACCAGCACGGAAACCCGCCCATGCTGCTGAATATGGTCAAATACTTGCTGCTTGACAGAGTCCAGCTCGCTCACTTTTAACTCGCCAGACACCCGGCCAACAATTAATTCTTTATTTTCAACAGAAAGACTGATTGTCATCGCGACATTCCCAGATTATAAAGTATGAATTATAACCAGCTTTAGCTGTACTGGAGAGACAGCATGTCTTACAAAACAGGCATTTTATCTACAGGCAGGCTTTTTACTCACTCAGCTTACTCATGCAGTATCTTATAAACCGTGCGTGCCAGCGCCTTGCCAAAACCTGGCACCATTTCCATGTCTTTTTCCGCTGCCCCCAGCACACCCTGTATACCGCCAAAATGCGTCAGCAAATCGCGCCGGCGTTTTGGCCCCAGCCCAGGGATAACCTCCAGTACCGATGCACCACGCTTTTTATCACGCTTGGCACGATGCCGGGTAATGGCAAAGCGGTGTGCCTCATCCCGAATCTGCTGGATCAGGTGCAGCGCCTTGTTGTCTGACTCCAGCTGCACCTTGCTACCATCGGTAAAATGTAGGGTTTCCAGCCCCGGTTTACGCCCTTCACCTTTCGACACCCCAATCATAAAGGCATCCAGCTCCAGGGTCTGCATCACCTCAATCGCCATATTCAGCTGCCCCTTGCCGCCATCAATAATCAGCAAATCCGGCAGGGGGTTCTTTTTATAGCGTCGGGTCAGTGCCTGCCGCATCGCTGCATAGTCGTCACCTTCGGTAATATCCTTAATGGAAAACTGGCGGTAATCGCGCTTGCGTGCACCACCCTGGTCAAACACCACACAGGAGGCCACGGTCTCTTCACCCATGGTATGGCTGATATCAAAGCACTCCATGCGGTCAATCGGCCGCCCTAATACGTCCTGCAATATACGGAAGCGCTCTTTTAACTCCAGGTGATTGGACAGCCTGGATTTCAGTGCATTATCGGCATTCATACTGGCCAATTGCAGCCACTCGGCACGCACTTCACGCACCCGCGACTTGATGGTCACTTTTTGCTGGTGATGCTGCTGTAGCGCTTCCTGCAAGCTGGCCTGATCCGCTAAAGGCACATTAATAATCAACTCTTCTGGCAACTCATCAGCAAACTGGAAATAAAACGACGCCATAAATTCAGACAACAAAGCCGCTGAATCTTCATCCGGCATTAGATCCGGGAAAAAACTTTTGCCACCCAGCATTTGGCCATTGCGCACATTCATCACCTGCACACACACCACACCAGCCTGCTGGGCAATGGCCAGAATATCGGCTTCACCCTTTACTTTGTACACCGCCTGCTGCGATTGCACCTCGCGTAACAGGGACAAACGGTCACGGTAAAATACCGCTTTCTCAAACTCCAGTGCCGCCGCTGCAGTTTCCATGTTTTGAATCAGCTCCTGATTCAGCTCACGGGTATCCCCTTTTAAAAAGCGGATGGTACTGTCCACATCCTGCGCATAGTCTTCCGCACTGACCAGGCCGACACACGGCGCACGGCAACGCTTAATCTGGTATTGCAGGCAGGGCCGCTGGCGCTGGGCAAAAAAACTGTTCTCGCACTGACGCACCATAAACAACTTTTGCAATACCGCCATGGTTTCGCGTGCACTGGTTGCGCTGGGGTAAGGCCCAAAAAACTTGCCCGCCTGATGCTGCCCCTTGCCTCGCCCAGCAGCCAGCCTCGGATAGGG
>JASLIR010000238.1 GCA_030152125.1 Alkanindiges sp. | reverse complement strand
TGTTGGTGCAGTGCAATGGCCCACTGCTTCAATGTTGCGCATTTGTAACCGGGTAGTAATGCAGCATTTTTGCGCACACCACTATAAATATTCAAATATTTTATATATTTATCAATAAATTATAGGCTTGGCATAGTTCGTGCAACAACCAGTATAGACATCCAATGGCGGATGAAAAAACAGCTTGAATGATCGGTGGCGGTTAAAAACTTAACCATCACGAAGAAGGGGACAAAGGCGTCCATACCATGGCAGTGGTATGGGCGCCTTTTTTTTCAAACCGAAAACACTGTTTAGATACTGGAACTTGCAATGAACAATGACTTAAGCAAAAACTCAACCTGCGAAGATGAGAATACCAGCGTCACCGAACCAACACGTCGTCAATTGCTCCAGTATGGCAGCATGCTGGGTGCAGCCGGAATGGCTGCCGGCAGCGGCCTGCTGGGCTTATCAAGTAGTGCCGCTTATGCAGCGGGTTCCGACAAACCGGAAAAAACCAAGGTTAAAGTTGGCTTTATTCCCCTTACTGATTGTGCATCAGTGGTTGTCGCATCAGTGCTCGGGTTTGACAAGAAATATGGTATCACCATCGAACTGTCAAAAGAAGCCTCCTGGGCCGGTGTACGCGACAAACTGGTGAACGGTGAACTGGATGCCTCCCACGTACTGTATGGCCTGATTTACGGCGTGAACAACGGCGTAGGTGCCAACGCTACGCCAATGGCCGTGCTGATGAACCTGAATAACAACGGCCAGGCCATTACCCTGGCCAACAAGCTGATTAGTGCCGGTGTCACCAACGGTGCATCACTGAAAAAATACATTGCCAGCGGCAAAAACCTTACCTTCGCCCAAACCTTCCCTACCGGCACACATGCCATGTGGCTGAACTACTGGCTGGCAACCTACGGTATTAATCCTATTCAGGATGTAAAAAATATTACCGTGCCACCACCGCAAATGGTCAGCAACATGCAGGTGGGCAATATGGATGGTTACTGTGTGGGTGAACCGTGGAATGCACGCGCCATTGAAACCGGCGTTGGCTTTACAGCAGCTACCACACAGGAAATCTGGACCAATCACCCGGAAAAAGTACTAGGTTGTACCAAGGCATTTATACAACAAAACCCGAATACCGCACGCGCGCTGGTGATGGCCGTACTGGAAGCCAGCCGCTATCTGGACGACTTTAAAAACCGTGCTTCCGTTGCCAAGCTGATCGCGCAGAAATCCTATGTCAACTGCCCGGAAGCCACCATTGTCGGGCGGTTCCTTGGCCAGTACGACAATGGTGCCGGCAAAAAATGGGTGGATGGCAACATGATGAAGTTCTTTAACGGCGGCAAAGTGAACTTCCCTTACCTGTCCGACGGCATGTGGTTTATGACCCAGCATAAACGCTGGGGCCTGATGAAAACTGACCCGGATTATCTGGCCGTTGCCAAATCGGTGAACCAGATTGACCTGTTTAAAGAGGCCGCCTCTCAGGTGAAAGTACCCTTGCCAACCGGTGTTAACCGCAGCAGCAAACTGATTGATGGCAAGGTATGGGATGGCAGTAACCCGGCTGCCTATGCTGCCAGTTTCGCCATTAAGGCCTAAGTGTTCTGACCTGTCTGTGTCACGGTGCATAAGCATGTATGCCCGTGACAAAGGAGATTTCCGATGAGTACCGACATGTTACTAAGCGAAGATAAAACCAAAGAAGATACGGTGAGCAAAGCCAAAGTAGCGTTGCTGGACAAAATAAACCTGTCCGACCTGCTCACCAGTATTTTGCGTAAAATTATTCCACCTGCTTTAGGCCTGACGCTGCTTATCGTGGGCTGGGCAATCCTGAGCAGCTTCCGCAGCGAACTGCCAAGCCCGATTGTAACCTGGCATGCTGCCGTTGAACTATTTGCCGACCCTTTTTATAAAAATGGCCCCAACGACATGGGCATCGGCTGGAACATCCTGTATTCGCTGGAGCGGGTTGGCCTTGGTTTTGGCATGGCTGCCCTGCTGGGTATTCCGCTGGGCTTTATTATTGGCCGCTTTGCCTTTATCCGCGATATGTTTGCGCCGATTATTTCCATCCTGCGCCCAGTATCGCCGCTGGCCTGGTTGCCTATTGGCCTGCTGGTATTCAAGGCCGCGCAACCTGCTTCTATCTGGGTGATTTTTATCAGTGCCATCTGGCCGATTATTTTAAATACCGCGGCTGGTGTAGCGCAGGTACCGCAGGACTACCTGAATGTGGCACGCGTGCTGCGCCTATCGGAATGGAAAATTTTCCGTAAAATACTGCTGCCATCTACCCTGCCCTACCTGCTAACCGGTATTCGCCTGTCTATTGGCGTGGCGTGGCTGGTGATTGTTGCAGCCGAAATGCTAACTGGCGGAATTGGCCTGGGTTTCTGGGTATGGGATGAATGGAACAACCTGAATGTGGCACACATTATTATTGCCATCTTTATTGTAGGTCTGGTTGGCCTGCTGCTGGAACAACTGTTAATCCTGCTGACTAAACTGGTTTCCCGTGGGGAGAATGCATCATGATTGATAACCTGAGAATCCGCCCGCAGCTACCCATGGATAGCGACGGCTATATTGATATTTCCAGTGTGGGTATGAGCTTTAAAACCAAAAAAGGCATGTTTGACGCCTTGCAGAACATCAACCTGAAAGTGCGCAAGGGCGAGTTTATCAGCCTGATCGGACATTCCGGCTGTGGCAAATCCACCCTGCTCAACCTGATTGCCGGCCTGACCACACCTACCCAGGGCAATATTATTTGTAGTGGCCGCGAGATTGATGGCCCAGGCCCGGAACGTGCCGTGGTGTTCCAGAACCATTCGCTGCTGCCCTGGCTGACCTGCTTTGAAAATGTGTATTTGGCAGTGGAGCGGGTGTTTTCGGACAAAGAGAACAAACCCCAGTTAAAAGCACGTACTGAAGCGGCCTTACAGATGGTTGGCCTGACCCATGCCCTGCACAAATACCCGAATGAAATTTCCGGCGGTATGAAGCAGCGTGTGGGCATTGCCCGTGCGCTGTCCATGGAACCGGATGTACTGCTGCTGGACGAGCCGTTTGGTGCACTGGATGCCTTAACCCGTGCGCACTTGCAGGACGAGCTGATTAGCATTGTGCAGCAGACCCAAGCGACGGTGGTGATGGTAACGCATGATGTGGATGAAGCCGTTTTACTGTCTGACCGTATTGTGATGATGACCAATGGTCCGGCTGCCACCATTGGCGACATTTTAACAGTGGACTTGCCACACCCGCGTGATCGCCTGCAACTGGCCAATGACCCGCAGTATCATCATTTACGTTCGCAAGTGCTGTCCTTTTTGTATGAAAGACAAAAACGCCCAGCGGCCTGATTACTGCGGCAAAACTTAACTTCGAATGATAACTCAAGGCTGTCTCATTATTTTGACAACCTCACCCTAGCCCTCTCCTGCAAGGAGAGGGAATTCTCCTTCTCCCTTTGGGATGAGCAGCGCCGCTGCGCAAGTGGGATGAGGGTTTCCAGTTTATTTTGAGAACCTCAGCCTATGGGCGTGCCTTTGCAGACGTTCTATTTTTATTGGTGCTAAAAGAGCCTGATAAATCTACAGCACTGCCTTGCTATAACTGGCACGCTCTATGTCCAGTATTTCCACACATAACTGGGTACTTAAACCAGCATGCGGCTGGAACGATGCTGTTAATGCCTGTAATAGCCGGCTGGATACACCCTGCTTCTGTTCCACACTGCGACCAGACAGAATATGCAGCTTGACATGAATAAAGGCACGCTGCCCTGCTTGTAGCCCTATCAGGAAATCTTGCTGCCGGATAGCACGGCTTTTAATATCAGCCTCGTTAAACTCACCACACTCAAGCAGTGCCTGATTGAGTGTCAGCAAAGCAGCGCCTGCATCAAAATCATTTAAATTGGCAGTATATTCCACGGTCATATGCGGCATAAATGCGCTCTCTATAGTCATTGCCCTGCCAACATAACATGAGCAGCAACATCCTGCTTAGCCAGCCGACTGCTTTAAGGCTGCCAGCTCTGCATTGATGTAGCTGTTAATCATGCGGGTCATGCCTTTTACCATTTGCTCAAAGCTGATATTCGGGTTAGGCAGAATCAGGTGCCGGATCACGGTAAAAATACCGCCATTAATGCCAATATAGGCCACGGTAGGAATATCCGGCACTTTTAAATATTGCGGGTTATGCATCACATAGCGCATTACAATATCCATCAAGGCACTTTCTACCTGAGTAGCATAGCGGTCATACTGAAACTGTCCGGCATAGCGAATACACTTTAAATAGCGCTCATCATTTTTCTTAAGCAGGTCGCTAAACTCATACAGCATTTTCTCAATTGCGGCAGCCAGATCAAGCTGAACCAGTTCCGGGGTCAGGCGTTTAAGCATACCCAGCACTTCATCGGTAAAATACTGGTTCATTGCCACATATACAGCCTCTTTATTTTCAAAGTACTCATATAGCGAACCAACACTAATACCAGCAATCTCGGCAATATGGCGCGTTGTTGTACCATCCATACCACGGGTTGCCACGCAAATAAAACCAGCCTCCACAATGGCTTCTACCGTGATTTTTGCCCGTTTTTGACTAGGCTTTCTGGCCATAAAACACCTGAATGGAATCCGAACTGAACATCAGTTCACGATGAAGGATTGACCAGTTATGGTCAATGTCCAGATCACTCGTTTACAGGCGCGGTATGACCGTTTTGGTCAATAAGCGAAAAATGACCGTAGCAGGAAATGGCTAGAAAAGCCTGCTGGACCGCCAACAATCCTATGGCTTTATGCTTGAGACAAAACCTTTTGCACAGCCAGATACCATGCAGGCTGCTGAATCTGTTGCAGCTCATCAGCCGCAGGTTGCACCGCCGGATCAGAGAAGCCGGTTAAGGCCGGGTGTGGCCTGCCGATACAGATATCCAGTGCCAGACGCTCACTATTAAAATCGTAACGGCCACGGTGAATCATCTGCGCATTAAACAGCAGCACATCGCCTGTTTGTAGGCGAATCAACTCACTACCGGGTAAATCATCATGCTGCTGATGCCCCTTTAAGGCAAAGCGCACATTATGTTCCAGTGGGCTATCCCACTGCCGGTGACTGTGCGGAATCAGCTCTATACCGCTTTCATCCAGTAGAGGAATGCGCACATGCAGGCTACAGGCCGTGCGGTGAAAAGCAGCCTGATCGGCATCCGCAATTGCACTGTATTGCAGGTCCCGGTGCCAGTAATTTGGTTTAGCGGTATCGCGCGGGTTAAAAAACAGCTGGGTATTATGAAAATATATATCACTACCAAACAGGGCAGCCAGTTCATCTACCAGCACAGGTGTAGCCAGTGCATTAAACAAGGCCAGACGCTGTTGCGGCTGTTGCTGGAAATAATGCGGCAAGGTCAGCGAGTGCATATTTACCAGTTGCGCAAAACCGGGTTGCTGGCAGTTTTCGGTTATCCACTGCTGGTAGACAGGCTTAACCAGTTGCTGCAGCTGCCTGATATGCCGGGGTGACAATAATTGCCTGAATACCAGATAACCCTGCTGATTATAAACCTGCTGTTTATAAAGAGATGCCTGCATCGCTACTCCTGTAGGCAGGCATCCCTGCCGTTCACAGCGAATTTAAAATTTCTTTTTTACATCAAAGATATATTTAGGTTGCCCATTCACCTGCTGCTCACTATGCTGTATCAGCTCATGGCCCAGGTGCATACAGAATTTTGGAATATCACGCAGGGTGGAAGGGTCAGTGGCAATCACATGCACCACTTGCCCACCCGCACTTTTACGGATGGCTTGATGCAGCATCATTACCGGCTCAGGGCAATTCAGGCCAGAGGTATCCAGCACAACATCATAAGGTATATTAAGGGAAGAATCGGACATACAGTTAATAAGGGTTGGTTATTACATCATCGGCAGACAAATCATATCACGTTTGACTCATCAGGATATTATTAGCGCTAGTCGCCGCCTCAAAACAGATGTGAAAAGCGAGTTTAACCGACCTTAGCCCTTTATGTATAATGAAGGAAATACGTTTCTTGCAGAGATGTAAAAAAATGATTGAACTTTTTCCCTCCGGCTTGCCATCAAAGGACTTTGCTAAATGTCCGCAATGCAGCTATCGCATACCATTGGGAAAAATTCATAACCGCTTTCATTGCCCGGGATGTCATATTTCATTATCCAGCAACAAACAAAAAAGCAGGCTTATTAGCCTGCTGGTTGCCAGTATCTGTTTTCTGCTTTTAGGCAGTGCCATTCTGCTGGTTGACCAGGCTTATTACCACCCGCTCACCAGCAGCAGTTATTATCTGGTCACTGGGCTATTTTGTAGTGTGCTTGCCTTTTATATTGCCAACCTCCTATTCCTGCTCATGTTCCGAATTAAAACAGCGTTATGAAATGGTGACTTTGGTCTGAGGGCGTGCTACAACTCTTAATGCAAGTGCAACCAAGCTTGGCTATGATAACCTTGCAGATTTTTATTTTTTATTTTGAGACTCAAAATGCGAGAGGAACCCAGTCCGTCGTGGGCGATGCGTGGCTTAAAAAAATGGCTATCTACGGCACCAGAAACCAGAGATGAACTGATGAAACTGGTGCAGGATTCCAGACAGTTTCTGGAACCGGACACCGTAGATATGCTGGAAGGCGTACTAGACCTGCCAGCCACCCAAATCCGGGAAATCATGACCCCGCGGCCAGCACTGGTCAGCCTGAGTGAAGATGATGAATTACTGGATATTTTGCCTGCCCTGATTCAATCTGCCCACTCACGCTTTCCGGTATTTTCCGAAACCGAACAGGACAGCGTAGTTGGCATCCTACTTGCTAAAGATTTACTGCCGGTGCTGGTAGGCCAGCATGAAGGCATCAAGGTTAAAAACCTGATACGCCTGCCGGTGTATGTACCGGAAACAGCCCGTTCCGATCAGGTATTGCGCATGCTCAAGCATACGCAAACCCACATTGCCATTGTGATTGATGAATACGGCACTACCTCCGGCATTGTGACGCTGGAAGACCTGCTGGAAGAAATTGTGGGCGAGATTGGCGACGAGCACGATCTTTATGACCCGCTGGCTGAATATATTATTCCTGACCATGAAGTGTCCGGTGCATGGGTGGTGCAGGCACTAACCCCTATTGAACATTTTAATGATGTACTGAACGCCGACTTTTCGGCAGAAGAAGTAGAAACCATTGGTGGTTTGTTATTACAGGAGATTGGCCTGGTGAGTGATCTGGAAGGACAGATTGTAGAGCTGGAAGACTGGCTGTTTAAAATTATTAAAGCCGACGCCCGCAGTATCAGCCTGATCAGGGCCGTGCGTGCATGAGAAGCGTATTCGAGCGACTCACCCAGCGCCAGCGACCCGCCAAAAACGAGAAAAAAAAGCCCATGCCGCTGATTAGCGCCATGATTTTTGCCATGCTGGCTGGTGCATTGTTCCCTTTGGCTTTATCGCCTTACCACTGCTGGCCACTGGCTATTTTATCGCCTGCCATTTTCTACTTTCTGCTGCATGAACGCTCTGGCAAACAGGCGTTTCTGATTGGTCACAGCTATGGCTTTGGCTTATGGACGGTAGGTGCTTTCTGGCTGTATACCTCCATTCATGTGTACGGCAATATCAGCGCTGCCGTGGGCGTAGCCATGATTGCCTTTGTCGGCCTGGCCATGGGCCTGTTTAATGGCGCACAAGCCGCATTATACCGCCGCTTTTTTGGCGAAAGCCCGCTGACCTTTGCCCCATTGTGGATTTTGACCGAATGGGTAAAAACCTGGATTCTGACCGGCTTCCCCTGGTTGTTTGCCGGTTACGCCTTTACCACCTACCAACTGGATAACTTTGCCCCGGTAGCGGGTATTTTTGCCGTGTCCTTTGTGGTGGTATTTCTGGCTGGCAGTCTGGTAGAAGTCATACGCGGCCGGTTTTTCTGGCTATTCCCCAGCCTTGCCCTGTGCGTTGTTGCCGTTGGGCTGGGCTATGTACACTGGACAACACCTAAAAACAGCAAGCCGCTCACTGTATCGCTGATTCAGGGCAATATTCCGCAAGACCTGAAGTGGCTGGTGGAATACCAGCAGAAGACGCTGGATATTTACCATAGCCTCAGCCTGTCGGAATGGGGGCGTGACCTGGTGGTATGGCCGGAGTCAGCCATTCCCATGTTCCAGACCGATGCTGCCGAGTTTATTATCAATACTGCGCAAATAGCCCGTGATTACAACACTACCTGGATGACCAGCGTACCGTATCTGGACCATGACAGTAACGTGCTGGACAAACACGGCTATCCACCGTTTTACAACAGTATTATCAACCTGGATGCGCAAACCCCCGGTATTTATAAAAAGCAGCGACTGGTACCCTTTGGCGAATATGTTCCCCTGCGCGGTTTTCTGGATGTATTGCCAGCCCTGCACGATACAGTGCTGGGTGAAAGCTTTACCGCTGGTGACAAAGGCCAGGCACCATTGATGGTGAAAGGACATAAATTGGGTGCAGCTATTTGCTACGAAGTGGCCTATCCTAACCTGACCCGCCTGAATGCCCGTGGCACTGACTTTATGATCACGGTATCCAACGATGCCTGGTTTAAGGGCAGTGATGGCCCATGGCAACACCTGCAAATGGTACAAATGCGCGCCAAGGAAACCGGACGCTGGTTTATTCGCGGCACCAACACCGGTGTGACTGCATTTATTAATGACCAGGGCCATATTGTAAAACAGGCAGCGCATGATGAACGCCTGATCCTGCGTGGTGACTTGCCTGCCATGCAGGGCGAAACGCCCTATATGCGTTTTGGTGACTGGCCAATCCTGATTTTAAGTAGCCTATTGCTGCTACTGGGCTTTGCCGCCAAGGCACAGACCAAAGCCAGAAGACGTTAAATAAATCGGTATGTGTCCGGCAAAACCACATTCTGCCGGACACACAGTCTCCGTATCTGTCGCCCTACTCATCTGTATTACCAGCCCTGCAGGGTAGCTATGCCCTCATTACTGCTTTAATGGACAAGCGCTTTTCAAGGAATTTCTTAATGATTACCGTACACCACCTGAATAACTCCCGCTCGCAGCGCATTTTATGGCTACTGGAAGAACTGGGGCTGGAGTACCAGATTAAGTTTTATCAGCGTGACCCCAAAACCATGCTGGCACCACCAGAGCTAAAACAGATTCACCCGCTGGGTAAATCGCCTGTGGTCACCGATGGTGATCTGGTACTGGCAGAATCCGCCAACATCATTAATTATCTGGTAAATACCTATGGTAATGGCCGCCTGGCACCAGCTGTGGGCACACCAGAACGTTTGCGCTACGACTACTGGATGCACTATTCCGAAGGCTCTGCCATGCCACCGCTGCTGTTAAAGCTGGTGTTTGACAAGATGGAAAGCAGCCCCATGCCTTTCTTTGTAAAACCAATTGCCAAGGGCATTGCCAGCAAGGTAAAAAGCAGCTTTATCAATCCGCAAATCAAGCTGCACCTGGATTATCTGGAATCAGAAATCCAGAAAACCGGCTGGTTTGTCGGTAATGAACTAAGCGCTGCAGATATCCAGATGAGCTTTCCGCTGGAAGCCGCCAGCCAGCGTGGCGGGCTGAATAGCAGCCGCCCGCATCTGGCAGATTTTTTAAAGCGTATCCATGCCCGCCCGGCCTATCAGCGTGCGCTGGAAAAAGGCGGGCCTTATGATTTTGTATAAATAACCGGCTTCTTTAAGGTTTAAACCCCATGAAGCTGAAACTCAGTATTCAGGAAGATCAGCAATGGGCATGGAACCTGAGTTTCACGCTAGGCGCGTCCCTGTTACTCCTCACCTATCACTATGGGTTGATTACCCGCACCATTGCTGGTACTTATACTTCACAGTTTGTGGGGCTAGTCATCATTTTATCGCTTGCTCTGGCAGTAGCGAGCTTGCGTGTGAAATTGTTTTTACCTCTAAAGATCCTGCTTAATCTGGATATCTCCTGCAGTATTGGTATTGTTGTGGTGGGCTGCTTAAAAACCTGCCGCTATATTCCAGCAGATAAACCCATACCCTTTATGAATATCCTTGACCTGTTTGGCTTTAGCTTATTAGGCGGGTTGATTTATATTGCCCCAATCGCAATTGCCACTACAGCTCTTTACGCAGTATCCATCAATCTATCCCGGCGCTATCAGCGCGCAAGAGAATGATCGGGCGCTTATTTAAGCCTGTTTAATCAAACAAGCCAGTAAGCGCTGCTCCAATCCTACCCAGTCCCTGCCCGGCTCTCCAATAATTTCCAGCCGGTTATCACTAAAGCCCTCATAGCCATTAAAGCGCATGGTATAGGGCACCAGGTTTAGCGACACCCAGCCATCTTCCACCTGCAAAATGCCTTTAATACGCAGCCAATGCTGTTCATCCATAAGACAATTGAGTAGCTGGTTGCGGTCAAATACCCAATCGCCCGGTAGCCGCCAGCCACCTACTTCCTGCCCGGATGCCTGCTCTACATAATGATACGGCAGGGGGAGTTCGGCGGCATCCTGCACATCAGTTGCCTCAACAGCAACAGGCCGATTAACCGGGTGCAATAAAGGCCGTTTATGGGTGTTGGTACTGGGTCGTGGCTGATCAATCACACTAAAACTAATCTGCCCCTGCTCAATCAAATGCAGCTGTTGTGGCTGTTTATGGAAGCGGCTGCATAACGCTGTCAATGCCTGTTGATCTGCCGCCGTCATGGCGGCTGAATTGGACACCAGCAGTATATCTGCCACTTGTACCTGCGAGCTAAAAATATCGTGTTCGGTCATACGGCTATCCTGCAAGGCACAACCGTTGACCACGCTTACTACTGCACGCAGGGATAAGGCTTTTTGCCAGTGTGACTCACTCAACTGCTCAATCAGCTGGTCTGGATGCCCCATGCCGGTAGGCTCGATAAACAGCCGGTCCGGTTTGGCACTGCTGAGTAACCTGGCCAGTGCCACCTGCATGGGCAACTGGCTGGTACAGCACAAACAGCCACCCAGTACTTCCTTTATGGCAATACCCTGCTGCTGGCTAATTAATGCCTGATCCACCCCGATACGGCCAAACTCATTCATCAGCACTGCCCAGGTTTCACCCGCTGGCTTTTGCTGCAACAAGGCGTTTAACAGCGTGGTTTTTCCTGCCCCCAAAAAGCCGGTAATAATATGGGTGGGCACAGCTTGTATGATTGGTTGCAGCATCTTACACTCACACGACTCATCTAATATTGGCGGCAATGCCAACTGTTATAGTATAACAATTAAGCGGAGCATTATTCAGCTTTGTTATTATTAATTTTATCTAAACTTTAATATGAATTATATTAGATTGTCTTATTTATAAATATCCCCATAATAAGACTATCCACACACATATTGAGGGCACAACGATGAATAGTTATATCCATAAAAGCGAGAATCGTGGTCACGTACAAATGGGCTGGCTGGATACCTACCACAGCTTTTCCTTTGGCAGCTGGCAAGACCCGCGTTATATGGGTGTGTCTGTTCTACGCGTGATTAATGACGATACCGTGGCTGCACAGCGTGGTTTTGGCAAACATGGTCACGATAATATGGAAATTCTAACCTATGTGCTGTCCGGGCGCTTAACCCATCAGGACACCATGGGTAATAAGGAACATATTACTGCAGGTGAATGGCAGCTGATGAGCGCTGGCACCGGGGTTGAACACAGCGAAATGAACGACTCCAACGAGGCGGTACATTTGCTGCAAATCTGGCTGCATCCCAATGTGCGCAATGCAACGCCCACTTACCAGCAGATTAAGCTTGACCCGAAAGAGCAGCCGGACCAGTGGCACAAAATTGTATCGCCAACGGATCAGACCCCGCTGTTTATCCGCCAGGATGCCAGTATTTCTGCCACGTATGTACACGAAGGCAAAACGCTTGAGCTAAAAGCCGAACGCGCCATTAATTACCTGCACGTGATTGAAGGCAAAGTGCGGGTAAATGATGAGATTATACAGGCCGGCGATGCGATTGCCTTTGCCGGTGATGCACAGGTTATCGCCGATACCGATGCACATTTAATCTGGTTTGATTTACCAAAGCCTTAACTTAGGCAGTAATTCATTCAATAAAAATCCCTGCGCTAAGCAGGGATTTTTTATCCACCTGTAAATCAATAACAATCCCAGTTATACATCACCCGGCTAAAGTTTTTATTTTTCAGATCTTCCAGTTGGATAAAGAAGTTGGCTACACCACTGTCGCCCCACATGATGTCCACGCCCTCACTGTTATCGGTATCCATCTGGAACAGCAGGATATAAGGCCTTAATTCCTTTTGGTATTCACGCGGGTCTTCCTGGGTAAAAAAGGGATAGCCACCCAGCTTGTGCCCCGCACCATTAAACTGGTCGTCATAGGCTTCAAAAAAATCATCCGCATCGTCGGCATCATCATAGGCTTCACGGCCCATCAGCGAGGAGAAATTGGCATCGCCAATCGAAACAGCTGCTTCAGCCAGCTCAAAACGCAATGCGTAAGCACCGGTGATGGGTGTTAACCCCTCTTCATTGTGGGCAAGAAAACTAAAATCCGTGTGCAACTGGCTTTCATCTTTAATCACCTGCTCAAAATACACCACGCGAAACTGATTCTGCTCAAACTGGTCATCAAAATTCAAACCATATAAATCATCATCGGCTGCAATATAAAACTGTAAAATACCCTGTTCAGGAAACTCGGCCAGCTTCGGCAACTCAGCAAAATTTAACTGCGCCAGCAAGCGTAATGGATTTCCCTCCGCATCAGCTGGATAGGCAAACTCTTTGGGTAAGTAGGGCAAGCCGCCAAACTTGCTTTGCCATAGCTTTAATGCTTGATCAGGCACAGTTTGAATACGGATAAAGGGCTTAATGGTTGCAGCAATAGAAGCCTGATAAGGTTTTAGAATACTTGGTAAATCTGTATTTAAATGAATCGTCATTGTTCTAGCCTGTCATCAGTGTAGTATTTCACGGTTTATTCTAATCATAAATGACAAACATGACAGTACCCTTGCGCCACACAACGACACTACTTGTCGTGATTAAACAAAGACTTAACACCTACACATAGTTAAAACAACATCATACATAACGAATGTGCTTGTTGCGGAACTTGCTGGCCGGCTGTTGTAGAAAGCGGGTAAATTCCTGCTGAAAAGCAATAGGCCGGTCAATAATGGGAATGTGTCCAGAGCGCTTAAATACCGTGAGGCTGGCACGCGGGGCATGCTGCAGGATGGATTCATGCGCTTGAACGCTAAAAAATTCCGAGCGGCTACCAGCCATAATATAAATAGGTGCGCTTACTGTCGCCAGGGCTTCCCGCGTGTCCTCGCCGTTCATAAATGACTGCATGATGTGAAAATAGGCATCCAGGTTATCAATGGGAAACAGGCTGCCTGCCAGCAGCTTTTCACCATAGCGTGCCGATGAAATCACCTGCTTACCCAGTGGACTATATACCGAACGCTTAAACAAATCCGCCATGGTATCGCGCAAGGTTAAACGGGTATTTTGCGATAAACGCCAGTAATTTAAGGGTTGTTGTTCACCCTGCAGCGAAGCAAGCACCCCATTAAAATGCTTAAAAATTTCTTCCTGCTTTTCCCTGAATAAACCATGTGGCTGCAACTGGTTGACTGAGCAGGTTGAGTGCTCAATGTTCAGGTATTTTTCTACCTGCTGAAAGCCATAGAGGTGGTTGTACATCAGGCAGGTGTAAGCCCCAGTGGAAATTCCCCCCAGATAAAAGCGCTCCAGTTGCAAATACTGAATCACCGCATGCAAATCATCGGCATAATCCCTAAATGCACTGGGTTGGCTAAAACGCAAATGATGCGATAGACCAAACCCGCGCAGGTCTGGCAAGATAAACTGATAACGGTGAATAAAGGGAAGGATATTGGGCAGCCAGTGCCGCGACTCCGAACCAAAGC
>JASLIR010000273.1 GCA_030152125.1 Alkanindiges sp. | reverse complement strand
GTCACGGTGGAACTAAACGAAAAGTCCAAGGAAATCAAAATCAGTGGTGAAAGCGACTTTCAGGTAGAGCAAGTATACAGCATGCTGGAAAATCATTTTCACAAGCGCAAGGTTGACGTGCAAAGCCTTGACCCGCAAAAGATGACTGCTTCCGGTAAACATACCATTCAGGTGATCAAACTGAAAGATGGTCTTGACTCTGATACCGCAAAAAAAATTAATAAGGCCATTAAAGAAAGTGGTATTAAGGTGCAATCATCCATTCAGGGCGACAAAATTCGTGTGACTGATAAAAAGCGTGACACCTTGCAACAGGCCATGGCTTTTTTAAAGGAACAGCAATTCGGTTTGCCGTTACAGTTCAATAACTTTAAAGATTAATCTATTTCGCATTACTCGCATAAATTAGCAAGCATATGAAATATATTTATTTTTAATATTAACACTTCAGATGATGCTACGGTACTTGGTAAGAAGCTGCGGATATAACGGGTAAGGTGACGGGTATAGCCTTTTCATCGTATCCGTTTACCCTTCATCATACTCAAAGATAACTAGGTCAAAAACTTAAAGATTAACTCAAGGAGCACGGGAATGAGCAAACCAAACCGCCTGATGAAGGTAGTACAGGCTACTGCCAAACTACCAGCCAATGTACGTACTTTTGTATTATCCAAAGCCTTTGGTACGTTTGTACCCATGGTAGGTACGGCAGGCATCCGCTATGAGCACGTAGCTCAGGACAAGGTTGTAGTAAGCATTAAAAACCACCGTGGCATGCAAAACCACATTAAAGGCGTGCACGCAGCCGCCATGGCCCTGCTGGCAGAAACCGCTACCGGTTTTGTAGCCGTACTGAATATTCCGGACAACCGTATCCCGCTGATTAAAAGCCTGCATGTGGACTACAAAAAAGTAGCCAAAGGCGACCTGACGGCAACCGCTACCCTGACCGACGAACAGCGCAAGTACATTGCCGACAATGAAAAAGGCGAATTGCTGGTACCGGTAACAGTGATTGATGAAAGCGGTACATCACCCATTGAATGCCAGATGCTGTGGGCCTGGATTCCTAAAAAGAAAAGCTAATGGCTGATCTTTAAAGACATTCAGACAGGCCGCTTTAATGCGGCCTTGCTGTTTTAGGCTGCAACGCCTACTTTTAAATAATGAACTAGCCAGTCTAATAAAAAACTGCCCTTGTTATTTTTTGCCATTCAGGTCACCTAACCAACTTTGTATGCTAGGGCACAACAACCACAGTGTTCAGGAGCCTTAGATGGCAAGCTTGCAAGGAAAGACTGTTTTTATTACCGGTGGCAGCCGTGGCATTGGCCGTACACTGGCACTGCGTTGTGCCAGGGATGGTGCCAATGTGGTGATTGCGGCCAAGTCGGCTGAGCCGCACCCAAAACTGTCCGGTACCATTTACAGCGTGGCAGAGGAAATTGAACAGGCTGGTGGTAAGGCACTGCCCTTACAGGTTGATGTGCGCGAAGAACAACAGGTAATTGATGCCTTTGCAACTGCCGCTGCCCATTTTGGCGGGATTGACATTCTGGTCAATAATGCCGGCGCGTTAAGCCTGGGTAATATCGAATCTACATCCCTGAAAAAATATGACCTGATCCAGTCAGTCAATCACCGTGCCACCTTTATTGCTGCAAAAGCTGCCCTGCCTTACCTGAAAAAATCAGGCCACGGCCATATTTTAAGTTTCTCACCACCAATTAATTTGGCACCACACTGGCTGGCGCAGCTTTCTCCCTACGCCCTGTCCAAATACGGTATGACCATGCTTACCCTTGGCATGGCGGAAGAGTTTAAAGCTTATGGTATTGCCTGCAATACCCTATGGCCTAAAACCCTGATTGCTACCGATGCTGTATCCAGCCACCTGGGCGGTGAAAGCACCTTTGCAGTCAGTCGCAAGCCGGAGATTATGGCTGATGCAGCCTACAGCATCATTAGTGGTGCAGCGGGTACCTTAAACGGACAAAGCCTGCTGGATGAGCAGGCTTTGGCACTGGCTGGCATTAGCGATCTGTCGGTATATGCCTGTTCACCCGACAAGGCAGACCAACTGGCCAAGGATTTATTTGTAGACTAAGCCCTGGCAGTTAATCCTTAGCAGATTAGTCTTTAGGGATCAAGCGCTTCTGTTTATTGTCATCAATGGCGACATAGGTAAATACGCCATTGGTGACCAGTACCGGATGCGACATATCGTTGCTTTGCCATACCTCCACCAGCACCTGAATGGAGGTATTACCAATTTTTAATACCTGTGTGTGGCAGGCCAATACCTGACCTACCTTTACCGGTACATGAAACAGCATATCGTTAATGGCAATGGTAGCCACCCGGCCTTTGGAAAAGCGGTGCGCATGTACTGCACCGGCCAAGTCCATTTGCGAGACCAGCCAGCCCCCAAACACATCACCATTCCAGTTAGTATCCTTGGGCAAGGCAATAACCTGTAAGGATAAATCCCCTTTAGGCAGGCCATCCTGAGTTTTTACATTTTTGACTACTGTATCCTGCATACCACTCTCATATCACACTGTTTAACCATTGCTGCAACTGTGCAGCGCTTAAAGCACCTGCCTGCCGCGCTATTTCCTTACCACCTTTAAACACCATCAGGGTAGGAATACTGCGAATGCCATACTGGCGGCTGACCTGGGTGGCCTGCTCGGTATCCACCTTGGCAAAGCGCACTTGTGGCACCAGCCTGGCAGCCTGTGCAAAATGTGGCGCCATCATCTGGCATGGCCCGCACCATTCTGCCCAGAAATCCACCACAATGGGTAGTTCCGTATTGTCCACAAAAGTATGGAAAGACTGGTCACTTAAGTCAACCGGATGATCCGGCAATAAAGGCTGATGACAACGGCCACAATTTGGATTGTCCTGTAAACGGGTAGCCTCAATGCGGTTTTTGGCCAGGCATTGTGCACATACAATAATCATAAAACTAACCTATATGCTTCTTCAGGAAAGCCAGCTGTACTTTAATGCCTTCATCAAACCAGCGGCCTTTGGTTAACTCGAAATGCCCAATCGGCCATTGCAGATACTCTACATGCTTAATTTTAGCCGCTGCCTTGCGGGTAGCGGCAATCGGAATCAGGCTGTCTTTTTCAGCCGCGATAATCAGTGCCGCACACTGTACCTTATGCGCTTCCTTGGTGGGGCGATAATTATTCACTGTCAGTAAAATGCGCGCAGGCACCAATCCCACCCAGCTGCTACCGGCAGGTATCATATCCAGCACGCCCTGATAACAGTCCGGGCCGGTCAGGCAGCGTATACCGCTTTCCGCCACCACAGGCACGCGAATCGGTTCCATACCTATCTTGGAGCCAGCCAGGTCCTGCAAGGCCAGTGCGGTTGCCTTGGGTAATAAATACTTTGGATAAGACACAGCACTGGCCAGGCCATCCACATGCGGTACCAGGCTAATAATCGCTGCAATGCCCTTTTCCCGTGCTGCCGTGGTAATCACATGGCCACCACCAAAGGACATCCCCCATAACACAATTCTTTTATTGTCTATATCCTTACGCTTTTTTACCTGCGCCAAAACGGACTTCCAGTCAGCTACATGGTTAGCGGGAGAAACCAGCTCACGCGGACGCCCCGTACTGCCACCAAAGCCGCGGTAATCGAATAAAATCACCGCATAGCCAGCTGCCGCAAAACATTCGGCAGTAGCCGGCAGGGAAAACTTGCGCTCGGCTGCAAAACCATGTGCCATAACTATCACGGCTGGTTTACGCACCCGGGACGGCCGGTAAAAATCGGCACCCAGAGTTTCACCAGCGCTTTTTAAAAATAATGGTTCTACAGTAAACTGACCCATAACAACTCCGTACGGATGGGATGCTGACCAGATATTGAGGCCATAGTATAGGTGTAAAGCCTTATATCCAACAGCCTGTTTTATCACTTCCTGCTTATTGGCATACAAACACTGAAATACT
>JASLIR010000256.1 GCA_030152125.1 Alkanindiges sp. | reverse complement strand
ACCTATCTAAAGATGATTTTTTAAATAAAACAGTCATATATTTTCATAATCACGCGTATTGCTACCTGCCAGACAGCAACAGATTACAAAATACTATTTGACCTGGTGTGGCCCTACACAGAGTTAAAACCATTTACGCACGACAGCAACCTTAAAATACGGCAAAATAGCCGGTTATCTATTTTTGTTTGATTTGAGGTATTCACATGGCTGAAAACACGATTATTCGTGAAGCAGGCACTAAAATTGTAGAAACCGCCGATAAGTATTCCGAAGTTTATGCTGGTGCTAACCAGATTGTAGAAAGCTTCTGGCAACGTGTGCCATCCCTGACCATTGCACTGATTGTTTTTATCATTTTCTGGCTACTGGCCAAATTCTTTAAATTCTTTGTCAGCAAGACACTGGGTGCACGCGCCCATAATAAACAGAATCTGGTACTGGTGCTGCATCGTATTGGCAGTACTTTTATTATATTTTTTGGCCTGATGATTGCCATGGTCATTGCCATTCCGGGCTTTACCCCGGGTCAACTGGTCAGTGCACTGGGTATTGGTTCGGTGGCCATTGGTTTTGCCTTTAAGGATGTATTCCAGAACCTGCTGTCCGGTATTCTGCTGTTGCTGTCCGAGCCGTTTAAAATTGGCGATGAAATTGTTTCCGGTAGTTTTACCGGCGTGGTGGAGGATATCCAGATTCGTGCCACCACCATCCGTACCTCGGATGGTCGCCGCATTGTTATTCCCAATGCGCAGTTGTATACCAACCCGGTTACCGTGAATACCGCCTATTTAAAGCGCCGTTGCAGCTTCGATGTAGGTATCAGCTATGATGCCGATATTAATCAGGCCAAAAAGATTATTCTGGATGTGCTGGACCGCAACCGGGGTGTGGAATCTCAACCTGCACCTGTGGTACGTGTTACCAAACTGGGTGACTTTGCCATTATCCTGACCGTACGCTGGTGGGTGGACCGCCTGGATGTAGGCGTGGATGAATCTGTTGACAGCTTACAGACAGAAGTCAAACAGGCGCTGGATCAGCACGACATTGGTATCCCTTACCCAACCCAGCAACTGCTGGTGGGCAATGGTGCAGCTGAAAACAGTAATGAAGACCTGGATGACAAGCTAAGAAAGCAACGTGACCCGTTTGCCTAAATAGCAGAAACTAGTACGCAAACAGCCGGCCAATAATACTGGATACGGCTGTTTCTGTTCTGAGTATCCGTTCACCAATACTGCGTGCCGGGCAGCCATTGTCTGCCAGCAAATTAATTTCAAACGGAATAAAACCGCCCTCCGGCCCGATCACCAGCACAGCTGGCTGATTAATAGCAGCGGGCATGGCCTGCTCCGCATAGGGATGTGCTACAAAGGCCTGCCTGCCTGCAATCAATTGCGGCAATACATCCTCCACAAAAGGGCGGAAACGCTTGTACTGCGCTATCTGCGGCCATATGGTATCCCCGGCCTGCTCCAGCCCCAGCTCAATATAATGATCCAGCTGGTTTAAAAACGGCGTTTGCCAGTAGCTTTTTTCTACCCGGTAGCTATGGATAAAAACAAGCTGCTCCACACCCAGCGTCACAGCATCCATCACTAGGCGGCGCAACACTTTTGGGCGCGGCAAAGCCACAATCAGGCACAACGGTAACTTGGCAGGTGGTGCTACGGTTAACTGAATATCAGCCAGTTGCAGGCCGGTCAGTTGCGACTCAGCCTGATGAATGGCCTGTACGGTAGCCGTACCCTTAAAGCCATCACGCAGACCCACCTTGATGGAGTCGCCCACCTGCAATGCCAGATGTTCCTGTATATGCAGCAAGCGGCGGCGGTCATGAATAATGGCGGTATTGCCTTGCATCTGCTCGGGCTGAAGTAGTAATAAATTCATGACTGGCTTGCACCTGCCAGTAATTGGTCAAGTACCTGTATCTGGTGGGCTAACGCCCCCTGATTAGCCTGCATAACCTGCAATGCCGCCTGAGTGGCCTGCTCACGCTGGGTAGGCTGTGTTAGCCAGTTTTGCCAGACCTCCACAACCTGCTCAGCACTATCCGCCTGCTGCAAGGCACCTGCATTAGCAAGCACCTCAACAATTTGCTTAAAATTAAACACATGTGGCCCCATCACCACAGGCACACCCAGCCGCGCTGGTTCCAGCGGATTATGCCCACCATTTTCACATAGCGAGCCGCCCACAAAAGCTGCGGTGGCCAGTGCATACCATGCCCATAGCTCACCCATGCTATCGGCCAGATACACCTGACAGGCCGGGTTAATCTGCTGCCCGAGTGAACGCCGGTACAGGGTATAGCCTTCGGCACTAATCTGCTGTGCCACACTGTCAAAACGCTGTGGGTGCCTTGGGGCAATAATCATTACCGCATCAGGATATTGTTTAAGTAGCTGGTGAAAAGCCTCAAGTAACAGTTTTTCTTCCGGCTCATGCGTACTGGCTACCACCAACACCGGGCGCGTAGCCAATTGCCAGTCCTGGCGGATTTGAGCAGCCTGTGCCAATAAATGTGCTGGTGCATGCAAATCAAACTTTAAGCTGCCCGTTACTTTCACCGCATCAGATGTAGCACCCAGGCTGATAAAGCGCTGTGCCGTATCGCTATCCTGTGCTGCAATCAGGCTTAACTGCTGCAGCATGGGCCGGGTTAAACGGGAAAACTTGCCATAGCCCTTGGCGGAGCGGGCGGATAAACGTGCATTCATCAACGCGGCGGGTATTGCCTGGTCGGCACACACGGCCAACAGGTTGGGCCATAGTTCGGTTTCAATTAAGGCCAGCAAGCGCGGCTGGTAGGTGGCAATAAATTTTTCAATTAAAGGCAGGCTGTCTACCGGCAGGAATACAGACTCAAACTGCTGCGGGTTATTCGCAGCAAATAACTCACGCACCCGGGCCTGGCCGGTTCGGGTGGTATTGGTCACCAGTACAGGCAGGTTCTGGTCAAGGAAATGCTGGATAAGCGGTTGCGCAGCATTGGTTTCTCCTACCGAAACGGCATGAACCCAGATTACCCGGGTATTTTTGGCCTGCGGCTGTACCACAAAACGCTGGATTACCTCGGCCTGATAATCCACCTCATAGCGCGAACGCTGCCATACCCGCCAGCGATACAGCGGGGTAATTATTTTTAATAATAACTGATACCAGAATGGCGGCTTGACGATGCGGCGAATACTCATTGACACGACAACTTATACTTATGCTGGCCTGTTTCCACCATATAGCCAGAGTAAAGGCGGGAACAGGCAGGCTATTCAATTGACACGAGTGTAACGCAACTTGCACCCGCGCCAAAAGTATAATTATCGTTAAGCTTCTGCTTCGGCCAGTGCAGGATAATCCGTATAGCCAGTGGCATCTGCCGCATAAATAGTGGCAGGCACCAGTGCATTCAGTTCCGCCTGCTGCTGTAAGCGCTGCACCAGGTCCGGGTTGGCAATATATTTTTTGCCAAACGCAATCAAATCGGCTTTACCAGCTTGCACCAATTGCTCGGCAGTACCCTGGTCCAGGT
>JASLIR010000150.1 GCA_030152125.1 Alkanindiges sp. | reverse complement strand
CCTATATTGAAGGTGTGCCGGGGCAGGTTAGCCTGACCAGCTCCAAAACCGGGCTGATTCAGGCCGAAACACCGGAAGAACTGCTGGAACGTGCCACCGGCTGGCAAACCCCGATTTCCTACCTGGCCTACTGGATTGAAGCCAAGCCCGCAGAGGCCAGTGCGCCGGCACAGTACGATGCCGACAACCGCCTGTCCATTCTGGACGAAGGCGGCTGGCATGTGCTGTTTAGCTATAATGAGAAAGAAAAACTGCCACAAAAACTGGTGATGAGCCAGCCCACTGTAGATGCCAGCAACAAAAGCGCTGAAAATCGCGTTACCCTGACTGTGCAAACCCGTACGGATGCGGCACAGCGATGAACGAGACCACACCACCAGAAACTAGCCCACAAATAGCAGCCAGGCCAGAAACATCCTCACTGACGCTGGCATCACCAGCCAAGCTAAACCTGTTTCTGCACATTACCGGCAAGCGTGATGATGGTTACCATAACCTGCAAACCATTTTCCAGCTGATTGACCTGTATGATTATTTAAGCTTTGATAGTGCGCATGACGATATTGTGGTCAGCCAGATTGATCAGGTGAACCCGCAAGACAATATTGTGTATAAGGCCGCGCAGCTGCTTAAGCAGCACACACGCTATAGCGGTGGCTGCCATATCCACATCGACAAGCATATTCCCATGGGTGCCGGGCTGGGTGGTGGCTCCTCCAATGCAGCCACTACCCTGCTGGCGCTGAATCATTTATGGGCTACCGGCTTAAATTTGCAGCAACTGGCTGAACTGGGCCGCCAGTTGGGTGCAGATGTGCCCATTTTTGTGTTTGGCCAGAACGCCTGGGCGGAAGGCGTGGGTGAGCGCCTGACTGCGGTCAAATTAGCCAACGCTGCCTATATTGTGCTCAAACCTGACTGTTTTATCAGCACTAAGAAACTTTTTTCACAAGAATCATTGACAAGAAACGCAACTGAAACTACATTTGCGGCCTATCAGCGCAACCCTGCTGAATTCGGAAATAATTTTGAGCCAGTGGCCACAAAATTATACCCGGAAGTTGCCCAGGCACTGGCCTATTTAGCCCAGTTTGGTGCAGCAAAACTGACCGGAACCGGCGCTTGTGTATTTTTGCAGCTTCAAGCACTTGAAGACAAAGCAAAAATAATTAACAATGCACCATGCACTGCTTACTTCTGTAACAGCCTGCAAATCTCTCCGGTTCACCAGCAATTAGGGTTGCCGGTAACAGGTTTATGATGCATCGCATCAGCCAGTTTTAGGGGCGTCGCCAAGTGGTAAGGCAGCGGGTTTTGATCCCGCCATCCGTTGGTTCGAATCCAGCCGCCCCTGCCATATTCTCATGATAATCATCTAGTTATCATGAAATAGCGGAAACTGAAGTTTGTGCAGGATCAACATTTTTTATGTAAAAATTGTTGACATCCAACAGCAAAATCACTATAGTTTCCGCCGTCTTAGGGGCGTCGCCAAGTGGTAAGGCAGCGGGTTTTGATCCCGCCATCCGTTGGTTCGAATCCAGCCGCCCCTGCCATTTCCTTGTTTTCCATTGTCTAATCATATCAGGGTGCTTCATGCCCAATCTCGTCGTTTTTAGTGGAAATGCACATCCACAACTGGCGCATAAAGTCGTTAGCCATTTGCACATCCCGCTGGGTTCTGCCACGGTTAACCGCTTTTCTGATGGTGAAATTGCCGTAGAAATTACTGAGAACGTACGTGGTAAAGACGTATTTATTCTGCAGTCTACCTGCGCGCCCACCAATGACAACCTGATGGAAATTCTGGTGATGGCTGATGCCCTGCGCCGTTCCAGCGCCGGTCGTATCACTGCTGTTATTCCTTATTTCGGTTATGCCCGTCAGGATCGCCGTCCACGCTCTGCCCGTGTGCCAATTACCGCCAAAGTGGTTGCAGACATGCTCACCACCGTGGGTATTGACCGCGTGATGACCATCGACCTGCACGCCGACCAGATCCAGGGTTTCTTTGACATCCCTGTAGACAACATTTATGGTTCGCCAATTCTACTGGCCGACCTGCGCAAGCAAAATTACGAAAACCTGATTATTGTGTCACCTGACGTGGGTGGTGTGGTACGTGCGCGTGCAGTTGCCAAGCAACTGGGCGATATCGACCTAGCCATTATCGACAAGCGCCGTCCTAAAGCCAACGAATCACAAGTAATGCATATTATTGGTGATGTTGAAGGCCGCGACTGTGTGATTGTGGATGACATGGTGGATACTGCAGGTACCCTGTGCAAGGCAGCAGAAGCGCTGAAAAACCACGGTGCACGCCGTGTAGTGGCTTACTGTACCCATGCGGTACTGTCCGGCTCTGCCTTTAACAACCTGAATGCTTCCGTGATTGATGAACTGGTTGTCACTGACACCATTCCCCTGTCCGATGCAGCACTGCTGTGCCCTAAAATCCGTCAGGTAACAGTATCTGCCATGGTAGCCGAAACTGTACGTCGCATTAATAACGAAGAATCGATTAGTGCAATGTTTGACAGCCTCTAAGCGTTTGCAAAAGAGGCAACTGTAAAGAATTCCTGAGGCTATTTTTATTCGATAACCTCACCCTAACCCTCTCCTTTAAGGAGAGGGAATTCCCCTTCTCCCTCTGGGAGAAGGCTGGGATGAGGGTTTAGGTTTATACTGATGGCCTTAGTTTGAGAGACTGTCTCAAAATAGTTTTGAAACAGCCTCAGAATAAGTGCTGAACTGGTCGCAAGTTCAGCTTTTTTTATCCTAACGAGGACACTCTTCATGAGTAACAATTTTAGCTTAAATGCACAAGCACGTGATCTGCATGGGAAAGGTGCGAGCCGCCGCCTGCGTCACGACAACCTGGTACCAGCCGTTGTTTACGGTGGCACTGCTGCACCACAAAGTATTTCTATCAGCTTTAAAGACCTGGTAAAAGTACTGGAAAACGAAGCGTTCTACTCTCACATCGTTAGCCTGAACGTAGACGGTCAAGCGCAATCAGTTATCCTGAAAGCCCTGCAACGTCACCCGGCTAAAAACTTCCCGATGCACGCTGACTTCCTGCGTGTAGAAGCCAACCAGGCGATTACTGTACGTGTTCCTTTGCACTACACCAATCAGGAAAGCTCTATTGGCGTGAAGCAACAAGGCGGCGCAGTGTCTATTATTGCCAGCGAAGTAGAAATTTCTACACTGCCAGGCAACCTGCCAGAGTTCATTGAAGTTGATCTGGCTCAGGTAGAAGTTGGTACCGTTATTCACCTGTCTGACATCAAACTGCCAGAAGGCGTTACCATTCCTGAACTGGCGCTGGGTGCTAGCCACGACCAGGCTATTGCCAACATTCACGCTGTAAATGCTGAATAATTTTCAGGCAGAACTTTGAGTGGGTAAACTCTCTCTCATCGTCGGTTTGGGCAATCCCGGTGCGGAATATGCCCAAACCCGCCATAATGCAGGCTTCTGGTATGTCGAGGAGCTTGCAAGGCGTTATAACATCTCCTTAAAAAACGACCCCAAATTTTTCGGTTTTAGCGGCCGTGGCAACATTGAAGGACAGGATGTACGCCTGTTACTGCCCATGACCTATATGAACCGTTCCGGTCAGTCTGTTGTTCCTTTCGCCAAGTTTTACCAAATTCCGGTACAGGAAATCCTGATCGCGCATGATGAACTGGATATGCCGGCTGGTCAGATTCGCCTGAAAAGCGGTGGCGGCCATGGTGGACATAATGGCCTGCGTGATATTGTGCCGCATATTGGTGCCGACTTTCATCGCCTGCGTATCGGCATTGGCCACCCCGGGCACCGTGACAAAGTCACTGCACACGTACTGGGCAAAGCACCTGCTGCGGAACAAACCCTGTTTGATGATGCCCTGCATGAAGCTTTAAAGCTCACACCCGATCTGGTTAATGGTCAGGTAGCAAAAGCCATGAATCAGTTAAATGCCTATAAGCCCAAATAATGGCTTTTAAGTCATCACTTTGGTCTGCACCTGAATTTCCTTTAAAATCAATGCATGAATACTGTATTTCTTTATTGCTAGCAAGGAAGAATGTTGCACGAAATTTGCTTTTTTGAACCACTACGTGATGAATGCCGAATATTCGGTTATAATGTACCGCGTAGTACAGTTACTAGCGGTATATACGGGCAATACACAGGCTTTTTTTGTAATTTTCCCGCTTATTTATCCTTTTGCGGCCCAATTCCACTGTGAAAAAACTTGCAGCATGGGCGCAGACAGTGCAAAATGGCGCCGTTTTTAACCACGACGCTATGCCTGCACCTTTCAATGTAGTATAAGCATCGTGTAAGCACCCGATGTTGGCTTTACCCCACTCCATAGGAGACATTTGCCATGCAAACTCATATGCTTAAATGTAAGATTCATCGTGCCATCGTGACCCATGCCGAACTTCACTACGAAGGTTCATGTGCCATTGACGGTAAACTGATGGACCTGGCAGGGATTCTGGAATATGAACAGATCCAGGTATGGAATGTGACCAATGGCAAACGCTTTAGCACCTATGCAATCCGTGGTGAAGACAACTCCGGAATTATTTCCGTCAATGGTGGTGCTGCACACCATGCTGACGTTGGCGATATTATTATTATTGCTACCTTTGGTGTTTACACCGAGCTGGAATTGAAAAACTACAAGCCGCGTCTGGTGTACTGCAACCCGGACAACACGGTTAATCACACTGCCAACGTGATTCCGGTACAGGTTGCTTAATACACAGCTAACGCCCACCGAATACTCAAAAAACCAGTTGCCTGCAACTGGTTTTTTTATGCGCGGTGCTGACCGGGTTTCAATTTTCCGGCTATGCTTTAACTATTATTAGAAAACCTTTTGCGATACTCATACGGCCCTACACCCATTTGCCGCAAAAAAGCCCTGCGAAAGGCATCCACACTGGCATAGCCCACCGTATCCGCCAGACGCTTTAAATGCAACCACGACTCCTCCAGCAACCTTCTTGCAGCATCAATACGCGCACTTTCCACAAAGTCTGCCGGGGTCATGCCGGCTTCCTCGCGGAATACCCGGGCAGAATTACATTAGCCCATACTTAATACCAGACTGGCAACTAAAAGCTCATGTTGAACATGGGCTTTTTATGGCCAAAACCAGGATTGGGATCGGTAATCACATTTAAAATTATTTTTTATAAGACTCAGAATATAAAGACAAAATTATAACCCTGTTATATCCGCTATCGTTTTAACTACATCACAGCTTATTCATTTATCGCTGAACAGGTCAGTTGCAGTGTCATCCTGTATTCACGCCTGCTGCATAGCATCGGTGCTCCTCTTTTGCCTGATTGGAATCAAACAATGAATATCCTGTACCGGCTGCTGCTGGCGGCTGCAGTCAGCTCTGCCAGTTTAATGGCACACGCCCTTCCCACACCCAGCACGTATCTGGCCAGTCTGCAATTTGATGGCACCGACTGGTTTGATAAAGGTGAAAAAAGCTTTCCGCAAGCCTATCGCTTTACTAGCTATAGCAGTGATGTAGAGAAAAACAAGGAAAACTATATTCCCTATGCCATTGGCAACAACCTGTACGGTACTGGCTCTACTGGCCTAAGCAACCGTGGCCCAAATGACCAGCGCCCGGCTGTGTATTTTAACTATATACAAAAGGCTGATTACGAAGTGTACCAGTACTGGCTGTACTACGCCGACAATGACTGGCTGAACGACCACGAGCATGACTGGGAAAAATATTTTGTCTATGTCAAAAATGGCGCACCAACCCATGTGCTGATTAGCCAGCATGATGGTTACCAGATGATTAAATGGACAGATATACGCAAGGATGGCAGCCACCCGCTGAGTGGCGTGGATGGTGGTGCTCATGCCATGAAAAACAGTAGTGAAGATGGTGTGCAGATTTCCTGGAACGGCACTGTCAGCAAACGTGCGGGAACATTGAATCAGGGCGCCGGACAAAGCTTTGCCTGGGTGATTTATTCGCACCAGAACCTGGGCGGAACCAGCAGCTATACCCAGCAACCG
>JASLIR010000009.1 GCA_030152125.1 Alkanindiges sp. | reverse complement strand
TGACTCTAATACTGCTGACTTTACAGGCGTTAGCTGTTCTTTTGCTTATGATGAGTTGATCAAACAATATATGCAGAAGATTGGTCCAAGTGTGCAAAATGACCCAGAGTGGTTTACTACTCAACTGGATGAATTTAAATCTGATAGCGATACCAGTAAGTGTTTGAATACATTTAATGAAGGCGTCAAAAAACACCCCGGCTATTACAACATTTACTTTCACGGCGTGACCTGCCGTTTTAGTGATGACAAACAGAAGCGCATGCAAATGCGGGATGATATTGCCCGGCTGGCCGCAGCTAATACCAAAATTACAGATGCTGATGCGCTATATTCACGGGTTTACTGGGTTATTTTTTCTTATTCTGGCGTTGAGAATTTACGGGAAAAAACTCCCGTTAACTGGCCAAGAATGCAAAAATCGCTTGATCAGGTTCTTAAAAAGTATCCGACCCAGTGGAACTATGCAAATTTCGCTACCATTGCATGCTATAGCAAGGATCAGGCACTTACTCGTAAGCTCTTTCAGTCCATTCCCAGCTACCACCCTGAGGACTGGAATAAGCTAGAAGTATATAACTATTGTAAAGCTTATGCTTTTAACGCCTTTAATGAGCTTGCGAAACAACTCAATGCGCATACCGCAGAAAGAGAGCGTTTATACTCAGAAGCTATACGGGCAAACAAGAATGCCAATCCCCCAACAGAGTTTTACGAACAACTTCAAGACGAAATTGAGCGTAAAGTTCCGCCTTTTGTATTTAAATGATCATCTTTAAGCTTAATAACAAAAAACCTGACATTACGTCAGGTTTTTTGTTATGCCTAAAAGCGCATTTGGCTTAACCAAACAGTTTAAAGCCTTTCTTCTTGCCTTTGCCTGCCTTGTTATCAAATACCAGCACGCCATCATCGAAAGTTGCTTCTTTCAGTTCAGCACGGTCGGCCAGGTAATTGTTACTTACGTTCCATGGCGCAGTCAGGCCCTGCTTAGGCAGGGTATCCACCGCACGCATAATGTAACCGGAGCTCAGCTTGCCCATAATGGTATCTTCCATAATCTGGCTGGCATCACCCTTGGGAACAACTACTTTGTATTTATTGTCGTCCATATAATTCAACAGACGGCTTAAATACTGTGCAGCAATATCCACTTTCAAGGTCCAGGACGCATTGATATAACCCACAATAATCGCAGCATTCGGTACATCGCTTAGCAGGATACCCTTATACATCATATGGTCATTGGTTTTTAGTGGCTGGCCATCAACACTGGCCTGAACCCCACCCAATACCTGCACATTCAAACCGGTAGCAGAAACAATAATATCCGCTTCCAGCTCTTTACCGGATTTCAGCAAAATACCTTTTTCAGTAAAACGTTCAATATGGTCTGTTTCTACAGAGGCTTTACCGGAGCGGATGGTTTTGAACAGGTCACCATTTGGCACCACACACAAACGCTGATCCCATGGATTATAGTTTGGCGTGAAGTGGCGCATATCAAAGTCTTTACCTACCTGATGGCGCACAGAACCCAGCAGCAGACGTTTAACCAGCTCTGGCTTGTCTTTGGACAGTTTGAAGATTAAACGCTGGAAGGCAATATTACGGCCGCGCGTTAATTTGTATGCCACTTTTTCTGGCATAACCTTCTTCATTTTATCAAATACAGGGTCAATGGCAGGAATAGAGGCAATATAGGTCGGAGAGCGCTGTAACATGGTTACATGACCCGCTGTAGGCGCCATGGCAGGAACCAGGGTAATCGCGGTTGCACCACTACCAATAATCACTACTTTTTTGCCAGCATATTGCAGGTTTTCCGGCCAGTGTTGCGGGTGAATAAACTGCCCCTTAAACTGATCCTGACCCGGATAATTGGGCTGGAAGCCTTCGTCATAATTATAGTAACCGGTACAGCCTACCAGGAAGTTGGCAGTCCACTGCTCGGTTGCGCCCGTGCCGGTATTCTCTACGACCAGTGTCCACACCTTGTTGGCAGTGGACCAGTTGGCAGATTTTACATGACGGTCAAAATGAATTTTATCAGTAACCTTGTATTCTTTTGCGGTATCATTCACATAGCCACGGATCGCCGGGCCATCCGCCAGCACCTTGGATTCAGTCCACGGACGGAATTCATAGCCAAAGGTTGACATATCAGAGTCGGAGCGAATGCCGGGGTAGCGGAACAAATCCCAGGTACCACCAATTGCCTTACGGCGTTCCAGAATGGCAAATTTCTTTTGTGGCGCTTCACGCGTCAGATGAGCCGCCACGCCAATACCAGAAATACCCGCACCAACAATCAATACATCAACGTGATTCTGACTCATAATTTTCTCATACCACACTTAGGTTGCTGCCTACATTAATCACATTTCTGACAATAGTCAATGTCAACTTCTAAAAAAATAGAGCTTTTGTACTATTACCAAAAATATCAATCAACTAGCACATTTATATGCAAAGTCTGTCTTTTGCCGCAAGGCTTTATAGCAGTTTTTTGTCCCAAGATGACAATTTTTAAAGACCATTAATGATCAGCAGTTGTCAACAAGGGCTACCGTTTATCGGCTACTGGCCTATTCTGGATATGATTTCCATTTGCGTACTCAACCAGTGGTCAATCTGCTGGATTTGCTCCCAGCACACCTGGTGCTGCATGGGATAGTCAAACCAGGTCGCCTCACTGCCCAGCTGCTGCGCCAGCTGGTAAGCCTGTTGCCCCAGCTGTAGCGATACGACCGGATCTTGCGTACCATGCATGGCCAATATGGGAAGCCCTTGCTGGATGCTGTTATAGTTAATTTTTAGCCATGCAGGTTCAGGGATATAGGTAGATAGGGCAAGGACACCAGCCAGGCGCTGATCCAGCGTTAAAGCAGTGCTATAGGCAATGGCCCCACCCTGCGAAAAACCGGCCAGAAAAATATGATTGGCAGCAATCCCCTGCGCCAGCTGATCCTGAATCAGGCCCTGTACAATGGCAATGCTGTGCATAATGCCCTGGTGATCCACCTCGCGGCTTAAGCCACTCATGCTCAGGATGTCGTACCAGGCCGGCATAATATAGCCACCATTCACCGTAACCGGAATCATGGGTGCATTTGGAAAAATAAAACGGATACCAAATACTGCAGACTTTTTAAGTTCATTTACCACGGGTACGAAATCATCGCCACTGGCACCCAAGCCGTGCAGCCAGATAACAGCAAAACGTGGTTGCCCAGTTGTTTCAATCACAATACTGTCTTGTGCTGGAAAACCCATGATGTACGACGTCCTTTGCGAAAAATAAAACCTTATAACATAAAAAAATCGACCCGAAGGTCGATTTTTTCTTACAGCTAGCGCAGTACTTATTCAGCAGCTGCAGGCTTAGTCAATTCACGATCAACTAATTCTACATATGCCATAGGCGCAGCATCACCAGCACGGAAGCCAGCTTTCAGTACACGCAAGTAACCGCCTTGACGCTCTTTATAACGAGGACCAAGTACAGTAAATAACTTGCCAACTGTTGCAGCATTACGCGTGCGGGCAAAAGCCAGACGGCGGTTAGCAACGGTGTCGTTCTTTGCTAAAGTGATTAAAGGCTCAGCAACGCGGCGTAGCTCTTTCGCTTTAGGCAAAGTTGTCTTAATCAGTTCGTGCTCAAACAGCGCGATAGCCAAGTTTTGAAACAGGGCTTTACGATGGCTGCTGGTACGGCCTAACTTCACACCACTATTACGATGACGCATGGTGAATATCCTACAAATTAACGGCTACGGTAGGCAAAACGATCGTCTACACGTAAACTGGCTGGAGGCCAGTTATCCAGACGCATGCCAAGCGATAAGCCTTTGGAAGCCAACACATCTTTAATCTCGGTTAAAGACTTCTTACCAAGGTTAGGCGTTTTCAGCAACTCAACCTCAGTGCGCTGTACGAGATCACCGATGTAGTAAATGTTTTCTGCCTTCAAACAGTTTGCAGAGCGAACGGTCAACTCCAGATCATCTACAGGGCGCAGCAGAATAGGATCAACCTCTTCGCGGCTCTGTACAGGCTCTGGTGCATGATCTTTCTGTAGATCAACGAAAATCGCAATTTGCTGCTGCAGAATAGTTGCAGCTTTGCGGATTGCTTCTTCCGGATCAACAGTACCGTTGGTTTCCAGATCAATGACCAGTTTGTCAAGGTCAGTACGTTGTTCAACGCGCGCATTCTCAACAGTGTAAGAAACGCGTTTGATCGGACTGTAGCTTGCATCAAGCTGCAAGCGGCCAACTGGACGTGTTTCGCCTTCCGGGAAACGCGCATCAGCAGGCTCATAACCACGACCCTGGGTAACTTTCAGGCGCATTTTTAAATGGCCGTTGGCACCCAGTGTACCAATCACATGTTCAGGGTTTACAATTTCAACATTGTGCGGCAAACGCAGGTCAGCGGCTGTTACATCGCCAGGACCCTGTTTGTCCAATGTCAAATACGCTTCGCTCTGTTCAAACAGCTTAATTGACAATCCTTTAAGGTTCAGCAAGAGCTCGACGATGTCCTGCTGCAATCCTTCTAAAGTACTGTACTCATGCTCAACACCCTCAACTTCCACTTCAACCACAGCAGCGCCGGGCAAGGAAGAGAGTAAGATGCGACGCAAGGCATTGCCCAGAGTGTGGCCGAAACCACGCTCTAAAGGCTCAAGAATTACTTTTGCCGAGGTTCCACTAACCGCATCGACCTTAATCGCTTGCGGAGTGAGAAACTCGTTAGCAGTACGCGTCATTTTGCCACCTCAAGGATTATTTCGAATACAATTCAACAATCAAACTTTCGTTGATTTCGGCAGGTAGATCGGAACGGTCAGGAACAGCCTTGAAGGTACCTTCAAGTTTAGTGTGATCCACGTCTAACCATGGAGCAACACCACGCTGAACGCCTAACTCAATCGCATTTTTAATACGCAACTGATTTTTAGCGCCTTCGTGTACCGAAATCACATCACCTGGTTTTACCTGAATAGACGCAATGTTCACACGGCGACCATTCAGCGTAATGCTACGGTGACTTACCAGTTGACGGGCTTCGGCACGGGTAGAGCCAAAACCTAAACGGTAAACCACGTTATCCAAGCGGCTTTCCAAAAGTTGTAACAGGTTTTCACCAGTCGCACCTTTGCTACGCGCAGCTTCTTTGTAGTAGTTACTGAATTGACGCTCTAACACACCGTACATACGACGTACTTTTTGCTTTTCGCGTAACTGTAAAGAATATTCAGACTGCTTACCACGGGCTTGACCATGCTGGCCAGGCGCTTTAGCAGATTTTTTGGTTTTGACGTCAAATGGTTTAACGCCGGATTTTAACTGCAGGTCTGTCCCTTCGCGACGGGAGAGCTTGCATTTTGGACCTATATAACGAGCCATGAATGAGTCTCCTTAAACGCGACGTTTTTTCGGCGGACGGCAACCGTTGTGAGGAATAGGCGTCACATCGGTAATGCTGTTAATTTTATAACCCACTGCGCCTAAAGCACGAACCGCAGACTCACGACCTGGACCCGGTCCTTTTACAAGAACGTCCAAGTTTTTTAAACCGTAATCCAGCGCTGCCTTACCGGCAACTTCTGCAGCAACCTGTGCGGCAAATGGAGTAGATTTACGCGATCCACGGAAGCCTTGTCCACCGGAGGTGGCCCAAGCCAGTGCATTACCCTGACGATCGGTAATAGTCACAATGGTGTTATTAAAAGACGCGTGAATGTGGGCTACACCTTCAGAGACGGTACGGGTGACCTTCTTGCGGGTGCGAGTATCTTTAGCCATCTTTTAGCTTCCAGAAATCAATTATTTCTTAATTGGTTTGCGCGGACCCTTACGAGTACGGGCGTTAGTTTTGGTGCGCTGACCACGGACAGGCAAGCCACGACGATGACGCAGACCGCGGTAGCAGCCTAAATCCATTAAACGTTTAATGTTCATGGAAACTTCGCGACGTAAATCACCTTCGGTAGGAACCTTGGCAACTTCCGCACGAATCGCATCGAGCTGTACATCATTCAACTCACGGATTTTGGTTGTAGGCGCAATACCAACAGCAGACAAAATGTTTGCTGCGGTGTGACGGCCAACACCAAAAATGTAAGTCAAAGAAATGACAGCATGCTTGTTATCCGGAATGTTAACACCGGCAATACGAGCCATTCATTTTCTCCAAAGAGACAACAATTAGACGAAAGCGTTTGATAAAATCATCCGCCCCATCAAAATTATGAGGGGGCGGATGATAACGCAATTCGCCTGATAAAATCAACAGGTCAACAGATTAAATTAACCTTGACGCTGCTTGTGGCGAGGTTCAACGCTACAAATTACGCGAATTACCCCATTACGGCGGATTACTTTACAGTTACCGCAAATCTTTTTAACAGAAGCTTGAACTTTCATGTTAAACAACCTCTAGGTTTCATCAGTCACCACATCACTTAAACAGTGACGGGGACTTTCTCATTAGTGACTGATTTTCATACTGGTGCGACGTCAGGTGTGCCTGTAGCTGGGCCATGAAGTCCATAACCACTACAACCACAATCAGCACTGAAGTACCACCCAGGTGAATAGGAGCACTATAGGCCGCCTGTAATATCATCGGCATTAAACACACCACCGTGATATAAATCGCGCCAATAAACGTCAGTCGATTCAGAATATGATCCAAATAGCGTGCAGTCTGGTCACCAGGTCGGATACCAGGTACATAAGCACCGCTACGTTTCAGGTTTTCGGATACTTCCTTCGGACTAAATACCAGCGCGGTATAAAAGTAACAGAAGAAAATAATCAGAGCACCAAACAACACCAGATACAACGGTTGACCAGGTGACAGCACCAACGCCATGTCCTGTAAAAAGCTTTTTACAATACCAGCGTTAGGATCAGAACTACCTACCCATTGCCCCAGGCTTGCCGGGAACAGTAACAGTGAACTGGCAAAAATTGCCGGAATCACACCTGCCATATTAATTTTTAATGGCAAATGGGTTTGTTCAGCTGTAAATACTTTCCTGCCCTGCTGTTTCTGCGCATAGTTGACGGGAATACGGCGCTGGGCTTTTTCAATGAAAATAACCGCAGCCACTACCACCAGCGACAACAGGCTTAAAACCAGTAACGCAATCAGACTGGTCTGATTCTGGTTAACCGATTCAATAGCCTGTAACACGAGTGCAGGTAGTGTTGCCACAATACCGGCAAAAATGATCATCGAGATACCATTACCAATGCCGCGCTCGGTGATTTGTTCACCCAGCCACATCAGGAACATGGTACCAGCCAGAAGAGAGGTCACCGCAGGTACATAGAAACTTAAACCGGTACTCAATGTAATGCCCTGGCTTTGCAAGCCGGCACACATCCCTACTGCCTGGATTAAACCCAGCAACAGGGTACCCTGACGGGTGTACTGATTAATTTTCCGACGACCCGCTTCACCTTCCTTCTTCAAGGCTTCCAGCGATGGCAACACGGTTGCCATCAGCTGTACGATGATCGAAGCAGAAATGTACGGCATGATGCCGAGCGCAAGTATCGACATGCGCTCTAATGCACCACCGGAAAACATGTTGAACAGGCTTAAGATAGTATCTTTATTCTGTTCAAATAACTGCGCCAAACGCTCAGGATTGATGCCGGGAACCGGGATATGTGCTCCCAGTCGAAACACCAGCAAAGCACCAAGCAAAAATAATAAACGACTAATGATATCCCGATATTTCTGGTGAAATTTCGGGCTTTTCCGTGCGTATTGAACGCTATCCATCACATTGCTTGGAGGCACAGCCACTTGGGATTACTCCTCAACCTTTCCGCCTGCAGCTTCAATTGCCGCTTTTGCACCTTTGGTCAGCGCTACACCCTGTACAGTAAATGCACGGGTAATGTCGCCAGACAACACGATACGTGCGCGAGTTTTATCGCTACGTACCACATTAGCAGCTTTCAAAGTTGCAAGGCTAACAACGTCACCTTCGACTTTATTTAACTCAGACAGACGAACTTCTGCTGTTTTGAGTGCCAATTGGCTAGTGAAACCAAATTTAGGCAGACGACGGTAAATTGGCATCTGGCCGCCTTCAAAGCCGGCACGGATACCAGAACCGCTACGGGAGGTCTGGCCTTTAACACCACGACCACCAGTTTTGCCTAAACCGGAACCAATACCACGACCCAAGCGGCGATGTTCGCGCTTGGCGCCTTCTGCAGGCGCAAGTTCATTTAAACGCAGAGTCATGGTTTATTCCTCTACACTAACCATATAGTAAACTTTATTGATCATGCCACGGTTAGAAGGAGTATCAATCACTTCTACTGTATGACCAATGCGACGTAAACCCAAACCTTGCAGACACAGTTTGTGATTTTTCAAACGGTGTGCAGCAGATTTAGTCTGGGTAATCTTAATTGTCTTTGCAGTCATGTCAATTACCCTTGAATTTCTTCAACAGACTTACCGCGTTTAGCTGCTACTTTCTCAGGAGAAGTCATATTCTTCAGACCCTTGAATGTTGCATAAACAACGTTAGTCGCATTGGTAGAACCGTAACACTTGGCCAGTACGTTTTGTACACCGGCAACTTCCAGTACAGCGCGCATTGCGCCACCAGCGATAACGCCGGTACCTTCAGATGCAGGCTGCATATAAATGCGGCTGGCACCGTGAGCAGCGTTTACCGGATGTTGCAGGGTAGAACCGTTCAGGTCAACAGAAATCATGTTGCGACGGGCAGCTTCCAGCGCTTTTTGAATAGCAGCTGGCACTTCACGCGCCTTACCACGACCAAAGCCAACGCGGCCATTACCATCACCTACCACAGTCAGTGCTGTGAAGGAGAAAATACGACCACCTTTAACTACTTTAGCTACACGGTCAACGGCAACCAGCTTCTCTACAAAGCCTTCGTTTTGTTCAACTTTCGCCATGATTAGAACTCCAGACCAGCTTCACGGGCAGCATCAGCCAAAGCTTTAATACGGCCATGATATTTAAAACCAGAACGGTCAAAAGCAACTTTGGTAACACCAGCAGCTTTCGCACGTTCAGCAATCAGGGCGCCAACTTTGGTTGCTGCATCGATATTGCCTGTAGCACCAGAGCGTAATTGAGCATCAAGCGTAGAGGCTTGCGCCAAAACTTTGCCACCATCTGCAGAAATAATTTGAGCATAGATGTGACGCGGTGTGCGATTTACACACAGGCGAGTCGCACCCAATGCACGGATGTGCAAGCGTGTGCTTTTGGCACGACGCAAACGGGATTGTTTCTTCTCGTTCATATAGAACCTCGCGCCTTACTTCTTCTTAGCTTCTTTACGGATGATAACTTCATCCACATAACGAACACCCTTGCCCTTATAAGGCTCTGGCGGACGGAATGCACGAATGTTAGCAGCAACCTGACCTAATTTTTCCTTGTCGATAGACTTCAGGATAATTTCAGTCGGGGTTGGGGTTTCAGCAGTTACGCCTTCAGGCAACTGAAAGTCGATTGGGTGGGAATAGCCCAGCGCCAGGTTCACAATAGTACCTTTTACTGCGGCTTTATAACCTACACCAACCAACTGAAGCTTACGCTCAAAACCTTTGCTAACACCAGTTACCAAGTTATTCAAAACAGCGCGAGCGGTACCGGCCTGCATCCAGCCTTCCTGGTTAGGAGTAACTGGAGCAAATACAGCTTTACCGTCTTCCTGTTTTAGCTCGACCAGCGCATGCAGGTTGAAAGACAGCGTACCTTTGTCGCCTTTCACTTGGACCTGCTGGCCGTTCTGGGTAACTGCTACACCAGTGGGTAGAGTTACCGGGGCTTTAGCCACACGAGACATGAGGAATCACCTATTAGGAAACAAAAGCAATCACTTCACCGCCCACGCCAGCAGCACGTGCAGCGCGATCAGTCATGATGCCTTTACTTGTTGAAACAATTGCAACACCCAGGCCTTGCTTAACGCGAGGCAGTTCATCTTTACCGCGATACTGACGCAGGCCTGGACGGCTTACGCGCTTCACGGTTTCAATAACCGGTTTGCCTTCAAAATATTTTAAAGTCAAAGTCAGGGTTGGCTTGCCATCGTTGTCAGCAACTGACACGTCAGCAATATAACCTTCTGACTGAAGCACAACAGCAATTGCCTGCTTCAATTTTGACTGTGGCATGGAAACTGTAGGTTTCTTTGCCAATTGTGCGTTACGAACACGGGTTAACATGTCAGCAACGGTATCTTGCATACTCATTGTGCTACCCCTTACCAGCTCGCTTTAACTACGCCAGGAACATCACCTTGCATAACCAGTTCACGCAGTTTGTTACGGGCCAGGCCGAACTTGCGGAAATAACCATGCGGACGACCTGTCAAACCACAACGGTTGCGCAGACGAATTGGCGATGCGTTACGCGGTAAGGATTGCAATTTTAAAATTGCTTCCATACGCGCTTCATCAGTTGCCGTACTGCTGCTGATGGTTGCTTTAAGCTCAGCGCGCTTAGCAGCAAACTTGGCAACAGTCTTTTCGCGCTTTAATTCGCGATTAATCATGCCTTTCTTAGCCATATCGACCTCTTATTTAAACGGGAAGCCAAATGCACGCATTAGTGCACGGCCTTCGTCATCGGTACGAGCAGTCGTTGTAATGGTAATATCCATACCACGAATACGATCAATTTTATCAAACTCAATTTCCGGGAACACGATCTGTTCTTTAAGGCCCATTGAGTAGTTACCACGACCGTCAAACGACTTGGCTGAGAAACCACGGAAGTCACGAATACGAGGGATAGTAATAGAAATCAAACGATCCAGGAATTCGTACATGCGGTCGCCACGCAAGGTAACTTTACAGCCGATTGGCCATCCTTCACGGATTTTAAAACCAGCGATAGAGTTACGTGCAAGCGTTACGACAGGCTTTTGGCCAGCGATTAACTGCATGTCAGCTACAGCACCTTCCAACAATTTCTTGTCCTGGGAAGCGCCACCAACACCCATGTTCAGGGTAATTTTAGTAATGCGAGGAATTTCCATCACATTCTGAACGCCTAACTGCTCTTGCAATTTGGCTTTCAGTTCTTCGTTGTAACGTGTTTTAAGTCTGGCCATTGCCTATCAACCTATTTACTTCGCCACCGCCACTGGTTCACCGTTAGACGTATATACGCGGGTTTTTACGCCGTTGTCGTCAATGCGGTAACCAACACGGTCAGCCTTCTGGGTTGTAGCGTTAAAAACCGCCACGTTAGAAATATGAAGCGAAGCTTCCTGAGTCACAATACCGCCTTCGGCGCCAGTGGCTTGGTTAGCTTTTTTATGCTTCTTAACCAGGTTAAGGCCTTCGACCTTAACGCGATCTTCCGATACAGACAAAACGATACCCTGTTTGCCTTTTTCCTTACCTGTGATCACGATACCCTGATCACCTTTTTTAATCTTCGCCATGACTGCCTCTTACAGAACTTCAGGTGCCAATGAAATAATTTTCATGAACTGTTCTGTACGAAGCTCACGAGTCACTGGCCCGAAAATACGGGTAGCGATCGGGGCCTTGTTGTTGTTCAACAATACAGCAGCATTGTCATCAAAACGGATCAAAGATCCATCCGGACGGCGAATACCGAATTTTGTACGAACAACCACAGCATTCATCACGTCGCCCTTTTTAACACGGCCACGCGGAATTGCCTCTTTAACAGTCACTTTGATAATGTCGCCAACGGAAGCATAACGACGATGAGAGCCGCCCAGTACTTTAATGCACTGTACGCGACGTGCGCCGCTATTGTCTGCCACGTCGAGCATCGTTTCGGTTTGAATCATTGCCCTACTCCAAAACCGTGCATCATCGGTCAATTTTAAAGGCGCAAATGCTAACCTAAATTAACCGATGATGCAATATAAACTAGTTTGACCCAGCAGCAGCTTCGATCACTTCAACCAAAGTCCAAGCTTTGGTTTTAGAGATAGGGCGGCTTTCTTTGATGCTTACCACGTCGCCTAATTTAGCTACGTTGTTTTCATCATGGGCGTGTAACTTGGTAGAACGGCGGATCATTTTGCCGTACACCGGATGCTGAACGCGGCGTTCAATTAGCACAACAATGGATTTATCCATCTTGTCACTAACCACCTTGCCAGTCAGCGTACGTTGAGTCTTAACTTCACTCATTGTCCGTTCCCCTGCTTCTCGGTCAGAACTGTTTTAATGCGTGCAATATTCTTGCGCGCAACTACAACTTCATGAGTTTTAGCCAATTGACCAGTCGCTTTCGCCATGCGTAAGCGGAATTGGTTCAACTGTTGCTCATCCAGTGCAGCTTGCAGCTCTTCCACCGATTTTTCACGTAAATCTTTGGTGTTCATTACATTACCGTCCGAGTCACAATAGTGGTTTTAAACGGAAGCTTTGCCGCTGCAAGGGCAAACGCTTCACGCGCCAGCTCTTCAGAAACACCTTCCATCTCGTAGAGGATTTTGCCTGGCTGAATTTCGCACACCCAGTACTCTACGCTACCTTTACCATTACCCATACGAACTTCTAGTGGCTTCTCAGTAATTGGCTTATCTGGGAATACGCGAATCCAGATTTTGCCACCACGTTTTACACGACGGTTAATGGCACGACGAGCTGCTTCGATTTGACGAGCAGTGATACGACCGCGCTCAACAGATTTAAGTGCAATCGTACCGAAAGAAACAGTACTACCGCGGTGCGCCAGACCAGTGTTACGGCCTTTGTGCACTTTACGGAACTTGGTACGTTTTGGTTGCAACATGGATTATTCTCCCTTGTCAGCAGCAGCGCGGCCTTCGCCACGACCACGGCCTTCACCGCGACCACGACGAGGCTCATCACGGCCTTCGCCACGACGGTCATCACGACGATCATCACGACCACCACGACGTTGCTTCGCTGGACGCTCTTCAGCCGGAGCTGGATTCAATACCTGGCGCATGCCGCCAAGAATCTCACCACGGAAAATCCACACTTTAACGCCAATAGTGCCGTAAGTGGTTTCAGCACGGAAGGTAGAGTAATCAATATCAGCACGCAGAGTATGCAATGGCACACGGCCTTCGCGATACCACTCGGTACGTGCAATCTCTGCACCACCCAGACGGCCTGATACTTCTACCTTGATACCTTTCGCACCAGCACGCATGGAGTTCTGTACAGCGCGTTTCATCGCACGACGGAACATCACACGCTTTTCCAGCTGAGAAGCAATGCTTTCAGCAACTAAACGTGCATCAAGATCCGGCTTATCGATTTCATTGATGCTTACTTGCGCTGGAATGCCCATGATCTGGGTCAGTTCACGCTGTAATTTCTCAATGTCTTCGCCTTTTTTGCCGATCACAATACCAGGACGTGCAGTGCTAATGGTAACTTTGGCAGCACCAGTAGGACGTTCGATCAAGATCTTGCTAACCATTGCAGCTTTTAATTTCTTGTACAAGAAATCACGAACCTGAATGTCTTTCAGCAAATATTCAGCATAATTTTTTGGACTAGCATACCAGTTGGCGTTATGACGCTTAATCACACCAAGACGGATGCCGATTGGATGAACCTTCTGACCCATATCAAACCCCTACCTTAACGGTGATGTGACAGGTACGCTTGCTGATGCGATCCGCACGACCCTTGGCACGTGGTTGAATACGTTTCAGGGTAATACCTTCGTCTACATAAATAGTAGACACTTTTAGATCATCAACATCCAAGCTATTGTTGTGTTCTGCATTGGCAATCGCAGACTCCAGTGCTTTTTTAACCAGCACAGCAGCCTTTTTATTGCTGAATGTCAGAATTTCGAGCGCGCGTCCTACTGGCTTTCCACGCACCTGGTCTGCAACCAGTCGCGCTTTTTGGGCCGATATGGCGGCACCGCGTAATTTAGCAGTTACTTCCATTTTAGCACCTTAGCGTTTGGACTTCTTGTCAACACCGTGACCACGATAGGTACGGGTTGGCGCGAATTCACCGAGTTTATGACCAACCATGTGTTCAGTTACAATAACTGGAACATGGTTACGACCATTGTGTACAGAGATGGTTAAACCAACCATGTCCGGCAGAATCATCGAACGGCGCGACCAGGTCTTGATCGGTTTGCGAGAGCTTGCTGCCAGTGCAGCTTCGACTTTGGCAAACAAATGCGCATCGACGAACGGGCCTTTTTTCAGAGAACGAGGCATATTCTAATTCCTTACTTGACGCGACGATCACGAATGATCATGTTAGTCGTACGCTTGTTGCTACGAGTCTTATAGCCTTTGGATTTTTGGCCCCAAGGACTAACTGGATGCATACCTTTGTTGCGACCTTCACCACCACCATGCGGGTGATCTACCGGGTTCATCGCCATACCACGAACGGTAGGACGAACACCACGCCAGCGGCTCGCACCAGCTTTACCCAGTGAACGCAGGTTGTTTTCAGTGTTGGACACTTCACCCAGTACTGCACGACAGTCAACATGCACTTTGCGCATTTCGCCGGAACGCAGACGGATAATTGCATAGCTACCATCACGACCCAGCAACTGAACAGAAGTACCGGCAGAACGCGCTAATTGCGCACCTTTACCGATTTTCAGTTCCAGATTGTGCAAAGTCGCACCCAGTGGCATGTTGCGCAATGGCAAGCAGTTACCGGTACGGATTGGCGCATCGCTACCAGACTGTACAGTATCACCAGCATTCAGGCCTTTAGGGGCGATGATGTAGCGACGCTCACCGTCAGCATATTTCAGCAGGGCGATGTGTGCAGTACGGTTAGGATCGTATTCAATACGTTCAACAGTTGCAGGAATACCGTCTTTAACTCGTTTAAAGTCTACAACACGGTACAACTGCTTGTGACCACCACCCTGATGACGGGTAGTGATGTGACCGTTGTTGTTACGACCACCAGTTTTCTTTTTGCTTTCAACCAGGCTCGCTAATGGACGGCCTTTGTACAGATGGGAGTGAACCACTTTCTCTACAAAGCGACGTCCTGGCGACGTTGGCTTACATTTTTGAATTGGCATAATCTTCGTCCTTACTCCGCCGTGGTTTCAGCGGTATCGCCCAAGTCAGCCACTTGTACATCTTGGCCAGCTTTCAGGGTGACGTATGCTTTTTTGCTGTTAGAACGCTGTCCAACAGTACGACCAAAGCGCTTGCTCTTACCCTTAACGTTCAAAGTGTTAACTGCTAACACTTCCACGCCAAACAGTTTCTCAACCGCTTTCTTAATCTCAAGCTTGGTAGCACTGGTGTCAACTTTAAATACCTGAACACCCAGTTTATCACCCAGCACCTGAGCTTTTTCAGAATAAACAACCCCTTTCAGGATCTGATACAAACGTTCGTTATTCATCCTAGTTCTACCTCAAGTTTTTTGGCAGCGCTAACGGACATCACAACTTTATCAAACGCGATCAGGCTCACTGGGTTGACAGCAGTTGAATCAACTACATCAACATGAGGCAGGTTGCGAGCTGCTAAGTACAGATTCTCATCAACAGAATCAGTCACGATTAAAGCACGCGTTGCATTCAAATCGTTTAACTTGCCAAGCAATTCTTTGGTTTTAGGCGCAGAAACAGCAATCTCTTCAACCAGCACCAAACGGTCCTGACGAACCAGTTCAGCCAGAATACATTGCATCGCACCACGATACATTTTGCGGTTTACTTTCTGGCTCCAGTCCTGAGGACGGGCCGCAAAAGTTTTACCACCACCACGCCAGATAGGGCTGCGAATAGAACCAGCACGTGCACGGCCAGTACCTTTTTGTTTAAAAGGCTTCTTGCCACCGCCAGAAACGTCTGCACGGCTTTTCTGTGCTTTGGAGCCTTGGCGAGTACCCGCTAAGTAAGCAGTTACTACTTGATGCACCAATGCTTCGTTAAATTCTTTGCCGAAGGCAACGTCGGACAGCTCGACAGCTGCACCAGAAACAGTCTTCAGATTCACGTTAATATCCCTCAGGCCTTGATAGTAGGACGTACGATAACGTCACCACCAATCGAACCGGGTACAGCACCCTTGATAACCAGAACTGAACGCTCTGCATCAATAGATACCACTTCAAGACCTTGTACTGTCACACGCTCGTCACCCATGTGTCCGGCCATTTTCTTGCCTTTAAACACGCGACCAGGTGTTTGGTTTTGACCAGTAGAACCATGTACACGGTGAGAAACCGAGTTACCATGCGTTGCATCCTGAGTACGGAAGTTCCAGCGCTTAACACCGCCCTGAAAGCCCTTACCTTTGCTCTGACCAGTTACGTCAACTACTTGACCAACGGTGAACAAATCAACACCAACAGTACCGCCCACTTCACGACCTTCAAGATCAGCTTCAGTAGCACGGAATTCTTTTACCACACGACCAGCAGCCACACCCGCTTTCGCGAAATGGCCTTTTTGGGCACCAGTAACGCGCGATTCACGACGCTCGCCGGTAGTTACCTGAATAGCTTGGTAACCATCAGTTTCAAGAGTCTTGATCTGTGTGATACGGTTTGGATCGACTTCGATCACCGTAACTGGCACGGAGACGCCGGCTTCAGTGAAAACGCGGGTCATACCGCATTTGCGACCGACTAGACCAATAGCCATTTGTTTAACCTCTTAAATAGCGGCTTGTTGAGCAATTTTGTCTTTTAAAAAATGTTCAAAAAATGCATCAACTTACCGAAAGCCTTAACACCCACACCTATTAACCAAGTGCAATCTGTACATCAACACCAGCAGCCAGATCGAGTTTCATCAGCGCATCAACAGTTTTATCTGTTGGCTGAACGATGTCGACCAGACGTTTGTGGGTACGGATTTCATATTGATCACGCGCGTCTTTGTTGACGTGTGGTGATGTGAGAACGTTAAAGCGTTCGATGCGAGTAGGCATCGGAATCGGGCCGCAAACTTGTGCGCCAGTGCGCTTTGCGGTCTCTACGATCTCCTGAGCAGATTGATCAATCAGACGATGATCAAAAGACTTCAGGCGAATACGGATTCTCTGGTTAGCCATACCAGTTTACTCCAAGCCGGATAATAAAGAATCACCCTTGACGCGCCTCCCAACTTCATAAAAAGCCAGAGGGTCAAAGGCAGTGAGTTTCACTAAGGTTGGGAACGATGCCCCAACTGTGGTCATATCTGGTTCATAAAGAGCCAGATAGACACCCCTGACAACGAAGCAAAAGCTTGTGTTTGCGCCCGGGTTAAGCAATGCTCAACTTACCGCCGCATAGGGGTGGGGTATTGTATGGATTTTTAGTCCCGAAAGCAAGACTATGCCTAAAATTTATTCAGTGTTTCGGGCTTATTTTTCTTCGCGCTGCGATGCAGCCAATACAAAATCAATAGCCCTGTTCAATAGCTGGTTGGCCGCGTCAAACTGTACTGGCAGAGTTTGCCTAAGCTGTTGTGCTGTTTGCACATATTGTCCGGTATATTCAGTTATTTCGTCCTTGTCTTCCAGATACAGTCTTAATGCATGCGGTGTACTTTCCGGGTGGCACTGGAAACCAATCACATTATGCTTGTACTGGTAAGCCTGCAGGGCGCAGGCAGTATTACCCGCCAGCAATACTGCCCCTATTGGCAACTCAAAGGTTTCGCCATGCCAGCTTAAAATTTCAACCTGTTGCGGAAACTCAAATACCTTAAACGGATAAGTCACTTTATCAACCGGCACAGCATACACCGGCCACCAGCCCAGCTCCTGCACCTCATTTTTGCGCACCACTGCACCAAAACTACTTGCTATCAGTTGCCCGCCCAAGCACAGGCCAACTACCGGTTTATCCTGTTCAATAAATGCCTTAATCCAGGCCTTTTCCTGTTTTAGCCAGGGGTAAATATCCTCATCATTCACGCTCATGCTGCCACCCATGATGATCAGTAAATCCACATCAGCAATGTCAGGCAAAGCAATCACCTGCTCGCCTTTGCGCAGTTCATGAAAGGCGGTATGGCTAATCACAGCGCCTTTCTGGCGCAAATAGCTTTCCGGGCTCCCATAGCCCTCATGGTAAATATGCTGGAAGTAATGGACTTTCAATGAGTTAGACATAAAATAAACCTGCAACACCGCTTATGCCAGTATGATGCAAATAGCTGACCAGTTTGCTGCTTAATGATTAATTTTTGTGAACTGGTTTTACGAGGAATATAGTTTTTCTAATCGGCATCAACCAGTCCGCCTCTGCAAAACAGCAAAAGCGGCAGACTGGCCTGCTCTTTCAAAATCTTGCTTTGAATTTTATTTTAAATCTTAAACTTGCTGATACAGGTACCCAAGGTATTAGCAACCGCACGGCTAATAATGGTGGTACGTGCCTTAGGATCAATCGCCGCCTGTCCCATTTCTACAATGGATACATTGTTGACAGATTCTTCGCTGACACAGCCACAAATATTATTTTCCAATTCCTGCTTTTTATCGGAACCTACGGCTGCGGATAATACCTTCCACTCACGGCGCGCATTTAACTCAGTACGGCATTTCTGGTCTACCGCCACCTTAAACACGCCGGTACCCATGTTGGTCGCCGCAGTGGTTCTTGGATCTAACGTACCATCTGCTGTAACACACGCTGTTAAAGTCAGCGCCAATGGCAGGGCGATT
>JASLIR010000473.1 GCA_030152125.1 Alkanindiges sp. | reverse complement strand
TTCAGGTGGTCAGCAACAACGTTTGTGTATTGCACGTACGATTGCGGTAAGCCCTGAAGTGATTTTAATGGATGAACCATGTTCTGCGCTCGATCCAATTGCACCCATTTTCAGTTTGTAAAACTCATCTTCCTTTAAATGAATACTCACCCACTGCTCCTTGCTGTTAATCACGGTGTACAGCGGTATACCGGCAGCTACCAGTTCACCCTGATTGGCAAACTTTTTGTCCACTTCGCCTTCTACCGGGGAGGTCAGCTGGGTTTCTTTGTTCAGTGCAGTGGCTTCAAATACGGCGGCCTGGGCAATTTTAACCTGTGCATCGGCACTGGAAAGCTGTTCCGGGGTACTGCCACGCTCAGCACGCAAGTACTGTTGCCTGGCGGCTTCGGCACCCTGTGTCGCGGAATTTTTGGCAGCCAGTGATTCTTCATAGCGCTGGCGCGAAATTACTCCTTCATCAAACAGGTTTTTCGAGCGCTTGTAGGTGGAGTCCGCCAGTTGTGCCTGTGCCAGCAGGCTTTGCCAGTTGGCGTGCAGGCTGGCAATATTTTCTTCGCGTGAACCGCGCTTGGCGGTCTGGTCCAGTGCGCGGGCCGATTGCAGTGAGGCTTCAGCCTGCTGCTGCTTGGCTTGCAGCTCCGGGCTGCTGAGGGTAGCCAGCACCTGCCCGGCCGTTACATGTGCGCCTTCTTCCACCAGCAGGCTGTTCACCCGGCTGGGCACCTTGGTCGCCACGTTAAAGCTGTCCGCTTCTACCATGCCCTGTAACTGGCCGGTTTTAGGCTGGTTAGCCAGCCATAAGCCAATGCCGATCAGCAGGAAAATCAGCAGTAACCCAAGCAGTGCTGGCCATTTTTTAGGTTTACTGGTTGTGGGTACTTCCAGTTTTTCCTGCGCTGGCTGTGGTAGTGGTTCCAGCGGCTCTATATGTTCAACAGGGCTATTGTTCATGCTGCTATTAATACTGTCATCCCCGCTGGTCTGGAGGGGGGTCTCATCATTGTTGTTATTACTGTTATTGGTCATAAGGTTCACCTGATACTAAGGCGCAATGATACGAAGATCGGACTGCGTTAAAAACTGTTCAAACTGTGCTGCCATACCGGATGCAGTAAGCAGGGTAGCCAGGGCGATATCGTAGCGGTAGGCCGCTGTGGCCTGGTCGGTATAGGCCAGGTTCAGGGCTGTCATGGCATCATTCACAAAAGTGGCGGTGCTTTCGCCTTCCTTAAAGGATATTTGCTGAATGCGCAGGTTTTCCCTAGCAGATTCAATATCCTTTTGCATGCTTAAAAAGGCTTTACGTGCGGCGTCGGCTTCATGATAGGCGCGGATAATCAGTTGCTGGATATCCTGCTGCGCCTGTAGTTTCATGTTGTCTACGGCTTCCACCCGGGCCTGTGCAGCATTAATGGTTTTTTGCCGATCGGTATTAGACAGCAGGGTATAGCGTGCGCCAATGCCAACCATCCAGTCCGATTTATTCAGGGTCTGCTGGCCAAAGGCATAGGCGTTGGGCAACAGTTGTGCTTTGGCAATGGTGGCGGCCTGTTCGGCCAGTTGTTTGTCCTTGTTAAACTGCTCTAACTGCGGTGACTGATGCTGAAAGGCGCTTAAATAACTTTCCAATGGTTGTAGTGGCTGGGCGTTGACAAACAGCGGAGTGGCCAGGTTATGCACATCCTGCTGCTGTAATAACTGCTGCAAACGGTAACGTGAGGACAGCTCGTTGGCGCTGGCCTGATCAGACTGGCGCTGTGCTGACTGCATGGCCACTTCGGCCTGCAAGCGCTGTGACTTGCTGATCATACCCTGTTGTTCCAGCTTGAATGCATTGCTGACATGCTGCTGTAAACCCAGTAAATGCTGGCTGGATAACTGCTTGAGCCGGAGTGCCAGTTGCTGGCCAAAATAGGCCTCCACCAGAATCGGCGTTTGCTGCTGGGTGAGCTGTTGCTGGCTCAGCAGGGATTTCTGGTAACCCAGCTGGGCGATTGTTTGTGCAGCCTGGATGCTGCCACCGGCATACAGTGGCATGACCATGGAAATGCTGGGGCGGAACAGGCTGTCTTCAATCACCAGATTTTGCGAGTTGGGTACGCGGTCCAGAAAGCCGGACAGGCTGCTGGAAAAGCGGTCTTTAATCTGGTTGGCAACATCGTCCGGTAGTGGTACAGGCAACTGATCCACTGCACTGCCAAAGGCCTGAGTCGCCAGATTCTCCCCGGCATTTTTTACGTTACCCAGCGGTACCTCTACTTCGGTACGGTATTTAATGGCCCGTGCATCCAGATTAACAATCGGGCTCCACAAGTGGCTGCTGGCCTGTGCCTGCTGCTCACTGGCGCGGGTATTGGCATCTGCTGCTTTTAAGGCGTAGGAGCTGTCCTGCAGGCGCTGCATGGCCTGCTGGTAACTAATGCCCGTATTAGCTGCAAAGTTGCCTGCAAATCCTTCTGCATCAGGCTTCTGGTTAACCGGGTTAAGTGGTGCGGCAATAGCTGCTGTTTGCCACAGGGCAAACAGGATAAGCGCTGTAAACGTGTGACTATATTTATTATTGATGTGTTCCATATTGTGCAACAGCCACAATTATTTTTCATTTTTTCAGTTCAGCTTAAAACTGCAAATAAGTCAATGCGCTTATGGTGGATTTGCTGCCTGTAGGACCTATAGCAGCAAGAATAGTCATGCCGGTTTATACATCCTGCAATAGACAAAGGGCCAAGAAATATCAAAAATCCGGCAAGATAAATGTTTGGGTTATGCGGGCTGCAAGCATCATTTTGCCTGTGTCAGTAGCCTGTAATAAACCGGACATGCCAGATATTTAATTCAGGGATTAAATCCTATGTCGTATGATTTAAAAAATAAAGTGGTGCTGATTACCGGGGCGGCTGGTGGCATTGGAGCGGCTACGGCACGCGCGCTGTATCAGCAGGGTGCCAGTCTGGTGCTTACTGATGTTAGCCAGGCGGCGGTAGATACACTGGCGCAGGCGTTTGATGCCAGCCGGGTGCTGGCGGTGGCGCTGGATGTGACGGATTTACAGGCCACTAAGGCAGTAGTACAGCAGGCCGTAGCAAAATTTGGCAAGCTGGATATCGCCTTTGCCAATGCCGGGATTTCCTGGCGCGGTGAACCGGCCACGGTATTTAGCTGTGATGAAAGTGAGTTTGAGCGGATTGTTGAGGTGGACCTGTTTGGCGTATGGCGCACTATCAAAGCTGCCTTGCCGGAAGTAGTGAAACAGCAGGGGCAGATTCTGGTCACCGCATCCATTTAGGCCTTTATGAACGGTATGGTGAATGCGCCGTATGCGGCCTCCAAGGCTGCGGTAGAAATGCTGACCCGTTCCCTGCGGGCTGAGCTGGTTGGCACGGGTGCTACTGCTGCGGTACTGTATCCGGGTTGGGTGGAAACC
>JASLIR010000463.1 GCA_030152125.1 Alkanindiges sp. | reverse complement strand
AGTTTGCTGGGCGATATGGATGAGGTCGTAACAAATCCTGCGAACGTTATATCTACAGTTAACCATATTGCCCTGCCGGATATACCCGCGCTTAATTTGCCTTTAAAGGGCATTCACCTGATTGAGGCATCCGCAGGCACCGGCAAAACCTGGACGCTTACTGCGCTGATGGTGCGCCTGGTTGTGCAGGGTGGTTACCTGACCCGGCATATTATTGCGACGACGTTTACCCGTGCTGCTGCTGCTGAATTAAAGCTGCGTATCCGTAGCCGTTTTGAAGAGGTCGCCCAGTTATTAAAGCGTGCCATTGAACAGCCGGAGCAAACCCTGCAACAGGTACAGCAGGACAAGGCACTGCTGGAAGTGTCGCTGCTGCAAGCCTTGGGCAGGAATAATTACAACCATGCCTACCAGCGCCTGCGTTTGGCGCTGGACAGTTTTGACGAACTGTTTGTGGGAACGCTGGATAGCCTGTGCCAGCGCCTGCTGCACGAATTTGCCTTTGATATTGGCCAGTATGAACAACTGAGCATCAGCGAGCAAAGCCTGCAACTAAGCCAGCAGGTGATGCACGACTATTTACGCCAGTGGCGCAGCCAGCAGGATAGCCGCCTGATTGAACTACTGGTGTTAAACAACCAGTTGGCGGATGTGGAAGATTACCAGCCGATAGTCAGTACTGCACTCAACTTCCTGTCGGCACAGATACAGCCGGTGACTGCGCCTGAGATTGACTGGCAGCGACTGGAAGCACTGGAGCAGGCGGTACAGCAACTGGATGTTGCTGAGCTGCTGCCTTATCTGCATGAGCAGGGGCAGTTCCGCCATGCGCTGCACAAAAGCAAATCACTGTTTAAAACCAGCCATGTCATGGCTGAGGTAGTGGATGGCCTCAAGCAGGGTGCTGTCAGCCACCTGATGAATGTGGCAACTGACAAGGATTCGCTGCATATTAACTGGCTGACTAGCTTTGATGACGGGATTGACACCCATTTTACCAAGGCCAATGCGGCCATTCGTGACCAGTTTCTGGCCTTGCCATCAGTAGCTATCATGTGTCGTGTCTGTACTACCTATCAGTACCTGACTGAACAGTTGCGCCAGATGGAAACTTTTTTGCAGTTCGATATTATTCGTACTGTACGTGAGCGCCTGCCGCAGTTATTGTCGGAAAAAGGCGAAACCACTTTTTCCGAACAAATGCGCCTGCTGGCCAGCCGCCTGCACAGTGAACAGGGCAAGGTACTGGCGCAGCTGATTCAGCACCGTTATCCGGTAGCGCTGGTGGATGAGTTTCAGGATACCAATAGCGACCAGGATGCAGTGATTGCCAGTATCTGGCGTCAGCCCGCATTACCAGTAACAGAAGCCACGCCGATACATGCCGCCTGTCTGGTGTTGGTAGGTGACCCCAAGCAGGCCATTTACGGTTTCCGTGGTGGTGACATGCTCACCTATCAGTGCGCGCGGCAAATCATTAGTCAGCAGGGCTTGATTCATACGCTGGGAGAAAATCAGCGCTCCATTGCACCACTGGTGCAGGCGGTAGACCGTTTTTTCCGCTTTCAGCCGGAAATGGGTGAAGGCGTGCTGTATCAGCCGGTGCAGGCCAGTGGCCGTAAAAAAAGCCTGCTTAGCGAAGGAGAAGTGCATAATCCTGCACCGTTGCGCCTGATTGCCTTGCAGGACAAGCAGGACGAATTGCAGCAAACCGCTTGGCAAATCGCCAGCCTGCTCCAGAAAAGCCAGCAACAGCAGCTACAAATAAAGCTGGATGATCAGCCTGCACGCCCCTTGCAGCCCAATGATATTGCCGTACTGTGCCGTAGTAATTTTGAACTGGATGAAGTGCAGCGTGTACTGAATGACTTTGCCATTCCGGTATGGCGTACTGCGCAGCGCAGTGTGTTTGCGGGTGGCTTGGCGCAGGACGTGGCAGCGCTGATGCAGGTGATGCTTAATCCTTACCATGAAAGCCTGTTACGCCGTGCTGTGTCCGGCGTGCTGATGAACTTTAGCCTGAACCGCTTGTTGCAACTGGATGAGCAGCCGGATGAGCTGGCTGCCTTGCAGGCCAGTTTTTATGAATTTGGTTCGGTGTGGCAGCGGCAGGGTTTTCTGGCAGCATGGCAGCAGTTGCTCACCCATTTTACCGTGTGGCAGCAACTATCCACCCAGCCCGAAGGCGAGCGCCTGATTGTTAACCTGCGCCATATCACTGAGTTGCTGCATCAGCAAAGCGAAAAAATTAAAGGGCAGCATCATTTACTGGCCTGGCTGATGCGGCAGGTCAGCCAGCCGGGTGAGCGTGAATGGGAGTTAGAGCGACGTTTGTCCGGCCAGCAGGGTGTACAGCTGATGACCATTCATAAATCCAAGGGGCTGGAGTTTCCCATTGTGTTTGTGCCCGGTCTGGATGTGGTTAAAAAACCCAAAGATGGCCTGATTTTCTTTGAGCAGAACCAGCAACGCATGCTGGGTGTCAGCGCACGCGAGATAGCCCAGCAGGAAGCGCATAACCAGCGTTTTGAGGCCGAGCAGCGCCGTCTGGTGTATGTGGCCTTAACCCGTGCCAGTGTGCGGTTGTATATCACCGTAAAGGCGGATGGTGATAAACCCAAGGCCACGGTGTTGCGTTACTGGCTGCCACAGGCGCGTGAGGTGTGGATAGATCATAGTGACCCACGCATTGCCACCACCAGCATTCAATCCAGTATGCAGGATGCCCCGGATTTTCATTACCAGCAGCAGGATGACATCCAGCCAGTGTATAGCCGGCCTTTGCCCGGCCGGCCGATTCAGGCCTGGGGTGAAACCAGTTTTAGTAAGCTGGTCAACCATTCACAGAGCCATTCACAACATCAGCAGCCATTAGATGCTACACCTGAGCAGGTTACAGCAGAGCAATCACTTGAGCTTGTAGCTGCACATGATGACGAGCCAACCGAGCCAGCGCAGGCCGTGATAGGTGAAGTGTTAGGTAAGGTGTCACTGGACATTATAGATGCAAGCACAGAACAACCAGTAGCTAATCCACAGGATGAGATTGAAAACTTCCGCTTTATCTTCCCACGTGGGGCCAATGCCGGGGATTGCCTGCACCAGATTCTGGAGCAAATGAATCCCAGGGATGAACGCTTCTGGCCTGTCACCTTTGATAGGGTATTACAGCAGTTTGCCATTAACCGCCAGTTGCAGCGCTTTGGCCATGCGCCTGCCAGCCATGAGCAAATGGCAGACTGGTTTAAGCATATATTGAATGCCAGCCTGCCACAGGGCGCTACGCTGGCAGGTTTGCAGCCACAGGCACAGGTGCATGAGTTTGAGTTTCATGTAGCCTTAGGGCAATCAACCTTGAATACCCGGCGCATTCATCAGTTGCTGTTGCAGCATGGTGTACAGGTGGCGGCGTTAAACAGCAGCAGCTTTGCCAGATACCTGCATGGTTTTATTGATTTGCTGTATGAGCATGATGGCCGCTTTTATGTGGCGGACTATAAGAGTAATTATCTGGGTGACCAGTTAAGTGATTATAACCAGCAGGCCATGCGGGACAGTATGAGTGATGCGGGTTACTGGCTGCAGGCAGCCCTGTATATGGTAGCGCTGCACCGCTATTTAAAAGTGCGCTTGCCGGATTACCAGCCGCAACAGCATTTGGGTGGGGCGGTGTATCTGTATTTACGCGGTATGCAGGCTAATGATAGTGGCAACTCTGAAAACTATGGCGTACTGCACTGGCAACCGGATGTACAACTGGTGATGGATCTGGATGATGTATTGGGCCAGCAGGGAGGTCAGTAAATGCAGGCTGATTATCCTGAACAACAACATGTGGAAAAGGCTGTGGATAACCTTGTGGACAAGCGTGTGGATATCCCTGTGGATAAGGCTGAGGATAAGTCTGTTAATAACTTTGCTGAGGCTGAACAGCCCTGGTATGTCATGCTGTCGGAGCGTTTGACCAACTGGCACCACGATGCCAACGAATCAGATAAACATCAAATAAAACAGATAATTGTCAACCTTGGTCAGGCACTGGATGCAGGGCATACCTGTATACAGTGGGATAGTTTGCAACTGGATAAGTTGTACCACCCACTGCTTGTGGATGAATTCAAAGCCGCACAAAATCCGGCACCCCTCGTGAGGGCTGGCGATTATCTGTATTTTTATAGGCAATGGCAACAAGAACATGGCCTGGCTGAGCGTTTATTGAACTTGTTGAGGCCTATTCGCGCAGTAACTGTACAATTTGCTGATAATGAACAGGCCAACCCCTTGCAGCGGCAGGCCATCCAGTTGGCAGCGCAACAGCCCTTTAGTTTAATCACGGGTGGGCCGGGAACTGGTAAAACTTATACACTGGTGCGCATTGTTAAAGCCCTGCAACAGGCACAGCCGGATTTACGCGTGGCACTGGCAGCACCTACCGGCAAGGCTGCACAGCGTATGCAAAGCGTGCTGGATAATGCCTTTGCTGAACAAGGCATTGATGCTGGCAATATCCAGACCGCACAAACGGTACATCGACTGTTGGGGCTGGGCAATGGCAGCAAACCGCGTTATGACCGCAATAATCCCTTGCCTTATGACCTGATTGTGCTGGACGAAGGTTCCATGCTGGATTTGGCGCTGGGTAGCTTGCTATTTGATGCGGTGGCAGTGGGCACACGTTTTATTATTCTGGGTGATGCTGACCAACTGGCTGCGGTAGATGCCGGGGCGGTGCTGGCTGACTTGCAGCAAAGTGCGGCATTGGCCGCTTATCAGGTACATTTGAGCGAAAGCAAGCGCTTTGCGGCGGATCAGGGCATTGGCCAGTTGGCACAAGCGGTATTACAGCAGCAGGTGGTGCAGGCCATGACGCTGCTGGCCCAAGCGGATAATGCGCAAATTAGCTATTATCCCTTGCAGGATGAACCCATCAAAAAAGACAAGGCTTTACAGCAACTACTGTTTAACCAGTTATGGCAGGGTTTTGCTGCCTATGTAACAGCCTTGCAGCAGGGTATGGATATTCAGCAGCTGTTTAGCGTGTTTGACCAGTATCGCATTCTGGCGGCCATGCGGCTGGGGGTGATGGGCACGGCACGCATTAACCAGGAAATGAGCCTGCGCTTAAAGCAGCAACTACAGACTGCTGGTGCCAGTGCTGCGGGCGTTGGTGAGTGGTTTAATGGCCGCCCGGTGATGATGAGCCGTAATGATTATGGCCTGCAACTGTCCAATGGCGATATTGGTATCTGCTTACAGGATGCACAGGGTAAGTGGCAGGTACACTTTCCTCATTTAGGCAAACCTATTGCCGTTAGTCGTCTACCGGTACATGACATCAGTACGGCGTTTGCCCTGACCATTCATAAATCTCAGGGTTCGGAGTTTAAGCATGTGGCTATTTGTATGGATGCCAGTGCGCAGGAACTACTGAACCGTGAGTTGCTGTATACCGCCATTACCCGGGCCAGGCAGCAGGTGAGTATTTGGGCATCAGCAATAAGCATGGAAACGGCAATCCGGCAAAAAATGCTACGGCAAACCGGATTAAAACGCTTGCTGGATGACCAGTTTATGAAAGGCGAAGAAAAAGGAGACACTGTTCATACTTTGTAAGCTTAAGCGCACAGCTAAAAGCGATATTCTCGACTGTACGACTAAAGTCGTATGCAGGATACTAGCCCCATGATAAGGCGCTAGCAAGGATTTAGCTGGTGAATACGCGATAACAGATAATGAGATCGAGAGATCACGCGAGTCTGATGGATCAGGCGTATATAACAAGCAAGACCGTGTAACAGCCGCAAGCCCTTTAGGTTTCAGGAAGAAATCGAAGGGCTTTTCTTTTTTTCTACGACTATTTTCTACTGTGCTGTAGTACTTTCCTGCTTTATGATTGCCTTTCTTATCTCCAAAGACATCATCCGGTTTGTACGATATTGGCTTATTAACCTCGCTGGCATTTTTTGCAGGCCTGATTGACGCTGCGGTAGGTGGTGGTGGGCTCATTCAGATTCCTGCCCTGTTTAACAGTTTTCCCAATACTGCCCCGGCTACCCTGTTTGGCACCAATAAGGTTGCTGCCATTAGTGGTACTTTTTCGGCCACGCTATCCTATTTAAAGCGGGTTAAGCTGTCCTGGGCGCTGGTTATCCCTGCCATGCTGGCTGCGTTTGTGTGCTCCTTTGCTGGTGCAGCAGTGGTGTCCTACATTCCCAAAAGCCTGATGCAGCCTGTGGTGTTTGTCCTGCTCATCTGTATTGCTATATATACCTTTATCAAGAAGGATTTTGGCACACTGCATTTACCTGCGCATGTAGGCTTTAAGGAAAAATGCATGGCGGTAGTCTGTGGTGGCGGCATTGGCTTTTATGATGGCATTTTTGGTCCCGGCACCGGCAGTTTCCTGATTTTCCTGTTTATCCGTTTTTTTGCCTTCGACTTTTTGCATGCGTCTGCGGCATCCAAGCTGGTGAATTTTGCCACCAACGCGGCGGCCCTGCTGTACTTTGCACCCACCGGCCATGTGATATGGGCGATAGCCGGTATTATGGCGGTGAGTAATGTGCTGGGGGCCATTACCGGTTCCACCATTGCCTTACGTTATGGCAGTGGCCTAATTCGTATATTGTTCCTGATCCTGCTGGTATTGCTGATTGGCCGTATGGGCTGGAATATGCTGTTAGCCTAAACTTTTGCTACTCGCTGTTCTACGGACTGCAGGCTGAAATCCCTTTGAACTGTGTAGTCATCGCCTGCATGCCAGAGGCTGGTATGTGCATGCGTTTTAAATAAGCTATTTATTTATAAGAAATAAAGTGCGCTGTGGTTATTTTATATGTCAATTTTGGTTAAATAATAAACATGAAACAGGTATTTTTGGGCATTGCAACATCGCCTGCTTTATGCGTTAATTATTACTATATTTTGTTTAATAATTTTTGTTTTGTAATATTTATTATCATGTTAAATCATGCAAAACGGAGCTTTGTATGAACTCGGCACTATTGAATACCGCAACTGATGGTTTTGCAGTGGAAGGCGAAACGCATCGCGTGAATAACGTAAGCAGCGAGCTGGTGAATGTTAACCTGTATGCCAGCGATACTGCCCTAAGAGAAGCCGTTCAGCGTGAAGGTGCTGGCTGGGCCGAAGCTGAGTTACAGGCCTTTGGCGAACTGACCGGTAAGGCTGAATATCTGGAGCTCGGGCATTTAGCCAATAAGTATAAACCGGAACTGGATACGCATGACCGCTTTGGCAACCGAGTGGATGTGGTGCGTTATCACCAGGCCTATCATCAACTCATGGACAGTGCCTTAAGCAATGGCCTGGCATCTTCACCATGGACAGATCCCAAAGCAGGGGCGCATGTAGCGCGGGCTGCCAAAACGATGATGCAAAGTCAGGTGGAAGCAGGGCATGGCTGTCCGGTGACCATGACGTTTGCTGCCATACCCGCCATTCGCCATCAGCCGGATTTAGCAGCTATCTGGGAACCCAAGATTCTTGCCAATGCCTACGATCCGCGTAATGTGCCCAGTGAGCAAAAGCGTGCGGTGACCATTGGCATGGGCATGACAGAAAAGCAGGGTGGTTCTGATGTGCGTGCCAATACCACCTTTGCTAGCCCCGTGAACGAGGTAGGTGGTGGACAGTTGTACAAGATAGTTGGGCATAAATGGTTTTTGTCGGCACCCATGTGTGATGCGTTTTTGATTCTGGCGCAAACCGGCAACGGGGTATCCTGCTTCCTGTTACCGCGCTGGTTACCGGATGGCAGCAAAAATGCATTGAATGTGATTCGCCTGAAAAACAAGATGGGCAATGTGTCCAATGCCTCCAGTGAAGTGGAGTTTCGCGGTGCACTGGGCTGGCTGGTGGGTGAAGAAGGCCGTGGTGTGCGTACCATTATTGATATGGTGAGCCTGACCCGCTTTGACTGCCTGAATGGTTCCGCGGCCATTATGCGTATGGGGCTGGCGCAGGTGATTCATCATTGCCAGCAGCGGAGTGCCTTTGGTGACAAGCTGGTTAACAAGCCATTAATGCAAAACCTGCTGGCCGATATGGCGCTGGAGTATGAAGGTGCGGTGGCCTTTGGTATGCGCATGGCGCGTGCGCTGGATGAGCGTGGCAGTAATGAGCATGAAGAATTACTGTGCCGCGTGGGTACGGCGGTGGGCAAGTACTGGGTATGCAAGCGCGCACCCAACCATAGCTATGAGGCCATGGAGTGCATTGGTGGCAGTGGGGTGATGGAAGACAGCATCATGCCGCGCCTGTACCGCGAGGCAGTGATCAACACCATCTGGGAGGGCAGTGGCAATGTGCAGTGCCTGGATGTACTGCGTGCCATGGCTAAAACTCCGGCTTCCATTCACAGCTTTATTGGTGAGATGGAATTGGCCAAGGGTGCCAACCGTCACTTTGACCGGTATTTGCAGCAGCTAAAATCCGAATTTACTGATCTTTCCGACCTGGAATACCGCGCGCGTGGTGTGGTGGATCAACTGGCGCTGGCATTTCAGGCTTCCCTGCTGTTACAGCATGCGCCACATGCAGTGAGTGATGCCTTTTGTGCGTCGCGTCTGGCCCAGCAGGGCTACCATAATTATGGTGCATTGCCGCGTGGTGTGGATGTGGCGGCGATTATTGCCCGTGCAAACCCGCATACGGTGTAAGCCATGGATAGCATAAAAGCAGACGCTGCAAAAGGTGAAAGCCAGCGCACTACGGTCAGCACGCTGTTTAGCCGGGATGAAATCCGCCTGCTGACCCAGCGTTCCGACCTGATGGGGCTGGTAGCCGTACTGTTTACCTGGGGCGTGATAGCAGCCACATTTGCCGGAGTAGCTTTAAGCTGGCCATATTTGGCATGGTGGGGCAAGGGGCTGGTGTGTGTACTGGCACTGATTATCCTGGGTGGCCGGCAACTGGCACTGGGAATTTTAACCCACGATGCCTCGCACAGTTCGCTGTTTGAAAACCGCTGGATGAATGATGTATTTACAGACTGGGTATGCGCCCGTCCGGTGTGGAATATGCTGCACCGTTACCGTCCTTATCATTTAAAGCACCATGCACGTACTTCCCTGGCTGATGACCCGGATTTAACCCTGGTCGCTGGCCTGCCTACCACGCGTACTTCGTTTGCGCGCAAATTCCTGCGCGATGTGCTGGGCATTACCGGCATCAAGTTTGTGATTGGCCGTGTGCTGATGGATGCGGGTGTTTTTGAGTGGACGGTTACCAATGATATCAGGCGTATTCCGCAGCAGGGGCGCGCATGGTGGGATTATCCGCTGGCATTTATCAAGAATAGCGCTGGGGCCATTATCGCCAACAGCATTTTATTTTGTTTGCTGTGGCTGTCCGGTCATCCGTGGTTATATGCCTTGTGGTTACTGGCTTATGTCACGCCATTTCCGCTGTTTATCCGTATCCGTTCCATGGCGGAACATGCGGCTACTGAAAGCGGGGTGGATATCCTTAAAAACACCCGCACCACACAGGCAGGCTTTATTGCCCGTGCGCTGGTAGCACCCATCCGGGTAAATTTCCATATGGAGCATCACTTTATGGCATCGGTACCGTATTTCCGCCTGCCAAAAATGCACAGAATGCTCAGGGAAAAAGGGCAGGTGCCTGTACCGCCTACTTATCTGGATGTATTTAAGATTATGTCTAGCAAATAATATTAAAGCTATGCACAGCGAGTCAGGTCAAATGCCGGGTTCGCTACAGTGATGGCTGCATATCACAATAGTACAATTTATATACAGATTGCCCTTGCTAAGGTCGTATTTACCGTTTCAAAAATGATGCTACATTGAACGGTTGATGATTAAAAAAGGGCTTGGTCATGAGAAAATTTTTAAAAAGGTTCATTATATTTTTGCTGGTTGTCATCGTTGCTGCAGCATTATTTTTATATTGGCCTATTTTCCCAAGGTCGATTCCCAAGGCTGAAAATGACAAACCGGTTGATGTATTGTTAATCGGTGGCGGTATTATGAGTGCCACACTGGGCACTTATATTTCCGAGCTGGAGCCATCATGGAATATCGACATGTATGAGCGTCTGGATAATGTAGCCCTGGAAAGCTCAAACGGCTGGAATAATGCCGGTACTGGCCATTCCGGTTTTGCCGAAATGA
>JASLIR010000461.1 GCA_030152125.1 Alkanindiges sp. | reverse complement strand
ATTCCTGGTTTTAATGCCAGCGCATGCTTTTAAAGTATGTGTCCCGTTTCCATACAGCCTCGGCCTATCCACCATAAAAAAGCACCCATCCACGGATGAGTGCTGTTCGGCTGGCTTAAGCGCCATCAATATCGGCTTATGACACCTGATTAACGCTTAAACTGATAGTCGGTTAAGGGATAGGTTGCTGCACGGTGCAACGACACAAAAGTAGGGGTTGGCCTTAAAAACAGTGCCTCACCATGCTGATTAAAGTAGTAACTGTTGGAAGAGCCGCAATTACCGCTCATAAACACCGTGCTTTCCATACGGCTGCGCATGTCTTCTAAAAAGGCAGCATTGGCTTCCTTTTTAATTTCAAAGCTTTTTGCCTTCTGCTTTTTCATTTCTTTCAGGCAACGCTCAATATGCTTCATGTGGCCTTCAATACTGGAAAAGTAGGACAGCCCGGTAAAGGAAAATGGTGCAGGCAGATAAAACAGGTTAGGGAAATTGGGAATGGTAATGCCTTCATAAGCCTGAAAGCGCTGGGTATTCCAGAACTCGCCCAGCTCGGTCTTGTTGCTGCCAATCACCTCAAACGGTGGCGCAGCGCCTTTGTCCCACACCTTAAAGCCGGTAGCCAGCAGTAAGGTATCAATTTTATGCTGCTTGCCATCCTTGGTGGCAATATAATCCGGGCCAATATGATCAATCGGATCAGTCACCAAATCCACATTGTCACGGGTTAGTGCTGGATAAAATGCATTGGTAAAAGTAGGGCGCTTGCAGCCAAAGGTATAGGTAGGCAGTAGCTTCTTGCGCAGTTCCTTGTCCTTAACCTTGCTATACAAATGTGCCTTGGAAACCTGCTCAATACCCTTGTTTAAAAAGGACATCTGCTTACTGTGCAGGGCACCGGTGACCATAATGGTTTCCAGCACGCTGGAATTAACCAGCCGGGCCGCTTTTTGCGTAAAGGGAATGGCGGCGTATAAGGCTTTCAGGGCACGTGGCACCTGACCATCCGCCTTGGGCAGAACCCACACCGGCGTCCGTTGGAATACATACAGCTGTTTTAATTGCTTGGCTACTTCGGGAATCAGCTGCACCGCAGTTGCCCCAGTACCAATCACGGCTGCAGTCTTGCCCTGCAGGTCATATTGGTGATCCCAGGCAGAAGTATGAATCACCTTGCCCTTAAAGCTATCCAGCCCTTTGATATCGGGGTATTTAGGCTGTGACAGATAACCGGTGGCCACTACCAGAATGCGTGCAGTAAAGGTTTCCTGCTGGGTGCTGGTTACTGTCCACAACTGTTGCGCGGCATCGTATTCGGTTTTCTGGATGTTGGTATTAAAACGCATGTACTGGCGTAACTGGTATTTATCCGCCACGCTATTGGCATACTGTTTAAGCTCCGGGCCCGGTGCATACATGCGCGACCAGTGCGGGTTGGGCTCAAATGAATAGGAATAGGTCAGTGAAGGAATATCCACCGTTAAACCTGGATAGGTATTGATATGCCAGGTACCACCCAGGTCGGAAGCACGGTCCAGAATAATAAAATTGCTGATACCCAGCTCTTTCAGCTTGATGGCTATTCCCATACCGCCAAAGCCGGCGCCAATAATGGCAACTTCATATTGCGGGGTTGATGATGCCGCTGTTTTACTTGTCATGACAATTAATCCTTAAAAATAGCGTATGGTTGGCCTAGCCTGATCTTCTTGTTGCAGGGCCAATGATGAAGAAACCAACACCCTGCTTATCATACGCACTTTTTAACAACTGACAATTCATCTTGTCATCTAAATATTTTTACAGCGGCAATTGCTTTTTGCAGGAAACTGAGGTTCAAAAACACCAACAGGTACTTTTGATTAAAGATTTTTTTCATTCAGATAAGGCCAGTAACGTCTGGGCATGCTTTGCACCTGCAGCTTGATGTTTTTACGCTCAACAATATTGGTGCTTTTAAAATAATCCCGCCACAGCTGATCGTACAAAGCCTCCCCGTCAGCCAGGGTCATACTGGTCTTGCTCAAGCCATACTGGTCCAGTACCTGACCTGCCTGCGCCAGATTCAGGCTGACTTCCTGCACCTGCTGCAAATCATAATAAATACCGTACTGGCGGATATCATCATAAATCAGCCAGTGCTGGTCAGCATAGCGCTGCCGGAAATGGTGTGCTGCCAGCGGCAACACATCAAACTCGGGATTAATCGTGGCAAAAAAAATGCCTTCAGCGGTTTTTTTAAAACGCACAAAGGCCTCTACATGATGCTTGGCCCGCCCTACCTGCTTGGCAAACTGTGATACCGCCAGTACTGCCGGGTGTCCATAATCCTTATCCACCGCCTGGTCCTGTGTAAACACATAATGGGCATAATCAAACAGCGCCTGAAATGCCGCTGGCTGTCCGGCCAGATAGCAGCGATAAAAACTGCGTTGGGCACTCGTACTGATTTTCCGGCATAAACCTGCCCATACCCGCTGCGCGCGTAAATCATCACTATTTACCTGCGCCACCTCATCAAATATACGCGGCTGATAGTGTTGCTGTGTAGTTACTGTTACCTGCCTGTCCTTAAACTGGTAGGCCCTGAAAATACAATTAAGCAGGCCGCTAAAGCTGCCATCAAACAAATAAGTGACCATTCGCCATTCTTTTT
>JASLIR010000459.1 GCA_030152125.1 Alkanindiges sp. | reverse complement strand
CCCAAAAATAGCCTTCGCTTGCGAAGGCTATTTTTGCACCTTTGATTTTGTAAGTCGCGTGAAAATTTTTATAAAAATCAAAGGCTAAATTTCGGATGGCTATACATCTTTACGGCATCCGAAAATTTGATGGACTTTGTGTGCTTCGCCCTGAGCTGCGACTAAAGCAGCGCAAGACCGTAATAAGCCTTATTCCTGTATGAGCAATTCATGGCTTTGACTATAGCCTAAAGTTATTTGGTCAGGATTATTTGGAAATGCGGTTATGATTTGACAGATGACCGAAAACAAAGAAGGGCGCTTATAGCGCCCTTCTTTGCTTTATCAGTGTCGACTTATGGATTAGTAGTCGAAGCTGAAGTGTTCCGGAGCAATTTGTGTGGTGCTGCGCGATGGAGATACCAGCGCTTCGGCATGGGCACCGGCACGTGGCAGCAGACGGTCAAAGTAGAACTCGGCAACCTGAATCTTGGTTTGATAGAATTCAGGAACTTCGTTACCGCCTTTTTCCAGTTTCTCCAGGGAAACAGCAGCCATTTGCGCCCAGAAGTAAGCCATCATGGCGAAACCGGAGTACATCAGGTAATCCACAGAAGCGCTGGATACCACGTCACGGTCTTTGCGGGCTGTCAGCATTAAACGCAGGGTCAGGGTGTTCCACTGTGCACAGATCTTGGTCAGATCCCACACGAAACGGCGCATTTGCTTGTTGCGTGCATGGCGGCTACAGAATTTCAGGATTTCACCGGTGTAGTCACGTACCACTTTACCTTTAGAGGACAGTAATACTTTACGGCCGATCAAGTCCAGTGCCTGGATACCGGTTGTACCTTCGTACAGGGTAGCGATGCGTGCATCACGTACGATTTGCTCCATGCCCCACTCTTTGATGTAACCGTGACCACCAAACACCTGCATACCATTGTTGGCAGATTCCAGACCCATTTCAGTCAGGAAGCCTTTCATGATTGGAGTGAAGAAGCCCAGTTTGTCATCCCAGTATTCAAAACCGGCATTGTCGCCCTTGATGATGCAGTCAGTCATTTTGTCTGCTAGCTGCGCGGCGCTGTAAATCATGGCACGGCCGCCTTCAGCAACGGCTTTTTGGGTTAACAGCAGGCGACGCACGTCAGCGTGGTGAATAATCGCATCAGCAACTTTGTCCGGATCTTTCTTGCCAGACAGTGCGCGCATGGAGATACGGTCTTTCGCGTAAGGCAGTGCACCCTGGAAAGACAGTTCGGCATGGGAAATACCCTGAACCGCAGTACCAATACGTGCAGTGTTCATGAAAGTGAACATGGCATGCAGGCCTTCGTGCTCTTTACCAATCAGGTAACCTACCGCACCATCAAAGTTCAGTACGGCAGTGGCAGAGGCTTTGATACCCATTTTGTGTTCGATAGAACCACAGGTTACCGGGTTACGCTCGCCCAGGCTGCCATCTTCGTTTACCAGGAACTTAGGTACGATGAACAGGGAAATACCTTTGGTGCCTTTAGGGGCATCCGGCAGGCGCGCCAGTACGATATGAATAATGTTGTCGGTTAAGTCATGTTCGCCGGCAGAAATAAAGATTTTGGTGCCAAACAGTTTGAATGAACCATCGCCAACAGGTTCTGCACGCGATTTAACCTGACCCAGGTCGGTACCACATTGTGGTTCGGTCAGGCACATGGTGCCGCTCCAGGTACCCAGTACCAGGTTAGGCATGTAGGTGTTCTTTTGTTCTTCAGTACCAAACTGCAGAATGGTGTTCATACAGCCGCTGCTTAAGCCCGGGTACATGGTGAATGACCAGTTGGCAGTACCCATCATTTCTGATTTGATCAGGTTTAAGGACATTGGCAGGCCTTGACCACCAAACTCTTCCGGGTAGGACAGACCTTGCCAGCCGCCTTGTACGAACTGGTCGTAAGCTTCTTTATAGCCTTTAGGGGTGGTTACGTTACCGTTGTCAAATTTACAGCCTTCGTCATCACCAGACTGGTACAGCGGTGCCAGTACGTTTTCACACAGGTCAGCAGCACCTTCCAGAATCATGTCTACAGTGTCGGCATCAGCATTGGCACCGTTAGACAAAGTCTGGAAATGGCTTGGATAATCCAGGACTTCGTTCATCAAGAAGCGAATGTCGCGCAGGGGGGCTTTATATGTAGGCATGTGTTTAATCCCAGCAAGAAAAATGAACGGAATTTAAAAAGCATTCTATTCTAGGTGCGTTCAACAACAAAATCATTGATGCAATAAACAGAATTCCTTGTCATTAGGGCTAATCCCTTGTCATAAGGGGCCATGAATGACTAAAAAGTGGCAATAGTTTAGCTCATTTTTACGGCAAGTGCTGTAGTTGCATGCTATCTGGTGCCGGGTTTGGGTTGATTATCCGTTGCCGCTATGTTTTATATGCGGGTAAATAAATGAACATGAAGGAATAAATGGTCATGAAAGAACTGTTAAAACGCGGTTATCAGGGTGTTGCCGTAGTGGTTACAGGCGGGGTTTTGCTGGGTGGCTGTACTAGCATGCCGTTAAAAGGTAGCCAACAGCAGCCTCAACAAGCCTTTGCTACCGCATACGAACAATTATACCGCACACCAAACTACGCTTTTTCCGGGCAGATAAGGCTGGATGAAATAGATATTACCGCGGTAGCGCCAACGCTTGAGGAAAAGCCGTCAGATGTGCCAAAGCAACCTGCACACAAAGCCCGCGCAGGAAAGGACGTCGAAAATCAGTCAGCGGATGATTCTGCAGAAAATGATTTTGCAGAAGATAATTCTGCAATAGATAACTTTGCAGTGGGCTCTCCTTCTTATGACAGCATGATTCAGGATCTGATCAAGGCCACCAGCCAGCGTTACCGTTTTAATTATAGTGGGGTGGTGGATTTACAGCATAAGCAGCTGGAGATTGTCCCGGAGTTTAAATACGAAGCACGCAATATGGCAGGCTATGTGCGGGTGCCGGTATTGGTGGATGGTAATGACCTGTCCATCTATGCCGATTTTTCAGCATTTTCCCCTTGGCTGTTAAGTATTGCCAATGAAGGCAAGTATTCGCGCTTTCAGATAAAAGCCAGCCAGCGTGAACATATTGATGTGATGATAACACTGGAAATGCTGCGGGATATTGGCTTGTCGGTGCATCAGCTGGGTGATGTAAACCAGTTTTCGGAGCAGGAGCTAACTGCACCGGATCGTGCACAGGGTGCCAGCCGCAAAATTCAGTTCAGTACGCCTTTTAATCCCTTTGCGGCCAAGCTGGCTTTATTTATGGCCAGTAATAAAGAGCGTTTCCAGCAGCAGTTTGTACAGGGCCCCAGTTTTGACAAGGCTAAATTGCCTGCACTGGTGGATGCCGGCACGCTAAAGAACCAGATTCAGCAAGATCCTGCAGCATACCAGCAAGTGCTGGCTAAAATAGGAGAGGTGTCTGAAGCCGACTCCCAGCTTATTCAGACCGTATTGCTGGACAAACGCGGGCGTTTATTACAGTCCAGCTGGCAGGTGTCTTTTGCCAGCAAAGCGGGTAAAAAGAGCAAGGTGAAATTTAAACTGAACAGCCAGACTACTTATAGCAAGTTTGGTGCTGCCCAAGTCAGTTATCAACCAAAACCCGGTAACTGGCTAGATATGAAGGAAAGCATGAACAACACCCTGTTTGGTGCCTTATTTAGCAAAGGCTTGCTGGGGCTGGCGGAGAAGGGTGGCGATAAGGACAGTAAAAAAACCAGATCCGACAGGGAAACACCTGCAAAAGCCGGAAAATAATCGCACAAGGCAGGGGGATAGCCCCTGCCGATCTATTGTCATTTGAGTTTGATAAAGTCGGCCAGGTTTGGCCGCTTGCCATTCCAGATGCTAAAGGCTTCAATGGCTTGCCCTACCAGCATGCTAAAACCGTCGCTATATGCTACACCACGTGCTTTGGCCTGATCCAGAAAACTGGAGGGCTTGCCATAAGCCATTTCATAGGCGTATTTAAAATGCAGGTCTTGTGGTAATTGCAATGCATCGCCGGACAGGCTGGCCGAGGTGGCATTAATCACCAGGTCATAGTCACCGTTTAAGGCATCCAGTCCAACTGCTTTAAGTTGTGTGGTGGGTGTGTAAGGCTGGATGTCGTTAACCAGCGCTTCCGCTTTGGCTAGCGTCCGGTTGGCAATCACAATTTCAATGGCGCCTGCATTGGCAAGTGGCAAAATAACGCCGCGGGTAGCGCCACCGGCACCCAGAATCAAAATCTTACTGTTGTTTAATGACCAGTTCAGGCTATTAATGCCATCCACCAGACCCTGTCCATCGGTATTATCGCCGTACAGCTTGCCATCCTGTTGCCATAAGGTATTTACGGCTTTAGCCACCTGTGCGCGCTCGGTCAGCACATCACACCGGGCAAAGGCCTGTTCCTTAAAAGGCACAGTCACATTCAGGCCGCTGCCACCCTGCTTAAAAAAGGTTTCAATGCTTTGCTGAAAGCCATCCAGTGGTGCCAGGCGTTTGTGGTATTCCAGTTGTATACCCACTGCTGAGGCAAAGGCCTGATGTAATTCTGGCGAGCGGGAATGTTCGATCGGGTTTCCAACCACAGCAAATTGTTTGGGCATAAAAGTCTTACAGATGGCATAGATACAGGAATTATAGGCCACTTTGTAGCGAAAGTAGCTTTTTTTAGGCTGGTTACAAAGCAGGGAAAACAATAAAACAGCATAACAGAAAGGCAAAACTTGGCCGACACAACTGTCCTGTAACAAAATATGAAAAAGACTAAGCTAGAACCAAGACATGTATGGCCTATGGTTTTAAAAGCGCATCCAGATGTATTGGTCTGTTAATGGTCAATAACCGGGTGACGCGTTAAGGAGAAGAAATATGAACAGCATGACATTAAAAGCAGGTTTGGCCAGTGCAGTACTGGTGGCCAGTACCCTGTTAACCGCTTGCGCTACAGCAACACCATCACAAAACCGTATTGGTGCTGCCGCTGCTGGTGGTGCCGCAGGTGGCGCACTGGGTAAAAATATGGGCGGTACGTTGGGCGCAGGCCTGGGTGGGGCAGCAGGTGCCGGCGTAGGTGCTAAAGTGGCTGGCAGTAATAACCGCACCACCACCAGCGGTGCAGTAGGTGGCGGTATTGGTGCCGTACTTGGTGAAAAAGTGTTTGGTGGTAATGCCGGTGCAGCCATTGGTGGCGCACTTGGTGGTGCAGCAGGCGCTGCCATAAGTGAAGACCAGCAGAAGAAAGGGCGCTAGTAAAACCTGTAAAAATTAAGACAATGGGTGGCCTTACGCTGCTTTAGTCGCAGCTCAGGGCGCAGCCCTCAAAACCGTAGCAAAAATTGCCTTCGCTTGCGAAGGCAATTTTTGCGCCTTTGATTTTATAAGCATGACACTATATTTTTTAATAAAATCAAAAGCCAAATTTTCGGATGCCTACGGCATCCGAAAATTTGATAAGGCTTGGGGGCGAAGCCCCCAAACC
>JASLIR010000439.1 GCA_030152125.1 Alkanindiges sp. | reverse complement strand
TTAAAAGACAGCTACGTGACCAGCGAAGGCCGTAACGTAGCGCTGGAAATTTATGCCGAAGCGCAGGACATTCCCAAGTGTGCGACAGGTATGCAGGCACTAAAAGATTCCATGAAGTGGGATGAAGACGTGTATGGCCGTGCCTATGACCTGGATAACTACATGATTGTAGCTACCAGCCAGTTCAACATGGGTGCCATGGAAAACAAGGGCTTAAATATTTTTAATACCGCCTGTGTGCTGGCCGATCCGCAAGTAACTACCGACATTGCCATGTTTAACGTAAAGGCGGTGATTGCACACGAATACTTCCATAACTGGACAGGTAACCGTATTACCTGCCGTGACTGGTTCCAGCTGTGTTTAAAGGAAGGCTTTACTGTATTCCGTGACCAAAGCTTTTCAGAAACCATTCAGTCGCCAGCGGTACAGCGTATTGATGATGTGGCTACCTTAAAATCTATCCAGTTTGCTGAAGATGCAGGCCCGCTGTCGCACCCGCCACGCCCGGATCATTTTGTAGAAATTAATAACTTTTACACTGCTACTGTGTATGAAAAAGGCGCAGAAATTGCCCGTATGATTGCCAACCTGCTGGGCAAGGAAAAATTCCGTTTAGGTACGGATGAATACTTCAAGCGCTTTGATGGTCAGGCCGTTACTGTGGAAGATCTGCTTGATAGTTTGAGTGATGGCTCCGGGGTCAATGTGCGCCGTTTCCTCAACTGGTACAGTCAGCCCGGCACACCTACCGTTAAGGGCAGTGGTGTTTATGACCCGGTTGCCAAAACTTATACGCTGAACCTGAGCCAGAGCACGCCAAAACGCCCGGCCTATCCGGCACCGCAGGCATTGCCAATTCCGGTAGGTGTGGCCTTGTTTGATGCTGCTACGGGCGCGCAATTACAGCTAAACAGCGCATCCTTACAGCAAAATGCGGTGAAGGATGGCATTGTTATTCTGGATCAAACGCGGCAGCAGTTTGTGTTTGAAGGTGTTGAAGTAGAGCCTGTGGCGTCCATTTTGCGTAACTTCTCCGCACCAGTATTACTGGACTTTAACTATACTGATGATCAACTGGCCTTTTTGCTGGAATATGAAACCAACGGTTTTAACCAGTGGCAGGCTGCGCAAACCCTGCTGGACCGTGTATTGCTGAATGACCATGATGCGGGCATTTATTTAAAAGCCATTGCCAAAGCTGTGCCTAAAGTAGGCAAAACCGATGAGCTACTGGCATCCCGCTTGCTGGATGTACCGAGTGAAAATTACATCGCCAGCCGGATTGATAGCGACTACAACCCGGTTGTGGTGAAAGAAAAACGCGAAGCCTTGTTAAATGCTGTAGCTGCCGAGTTAAAAGATTACTGGGCGGATGCTTACCATGCCTTGCCGATTGTGCCGTTTGTGGATGACAGTGTGGCCATGGGCAAGCGCGCTTACCGTAATGTGGTGCTGGGCTTTGCCTTGCGCGCCGGTATTGAACAGGCCATTAGCTGGGCGATTCAGCAGTATGATGAAGCGGTATGTATGACCGAGCGTTTAGGTGCGTTGCGTCAACTAGTGTGGAATGATGTGCCGCAGGCGGCAGAAAAACTGAATGATTTCTACCACCGCTTTAAGCATGAGGCACTGGCGCTGGATCAGTGGTTTGCGGTACAGGCTGCTAATCCAGCTGTTGCACTGACCACGGTACATGCATTAACCCGGCATGCCGATTTTGACTGGGGTACCCCAAACCGCATTCGTTCGGTGACAGGTCACTTTGCGACTAATCCGTGTGGGGTGTGGAGCAAGGAAGGCGTGCAGTTTTATGCTGATATTGCGCTGGTGCTGGATGAGAAAAATCCGATTTTAGGTTCCCGTATCCTGCAAATTTTAAGCCGCTGGTATACGTTGATTGAACCTTTAAGAAGTGAAGCGCAGGCTGTACTGCTGTCCCTCAAGGCCAAGGTAAAGTCCAAGAGTGTGGCTGAAACACTGGGTAACCTGCTAAAGGCCGATCAGGCGGATTAATTTCCTGTTTTAGCATTGTTCCAGAATGTCGATAAGCCGCTATCAGTTTTACTGCTAGCGGCTTTTTTATTGGCGTCATTACAGGGAAATTCTTTTATCCTAAACAGAAAAATGTAGAATGCAGTGAAAGCAGTTTAAGGTTTTTATAAGAAATGACTCATCCAACAAATACCCAATTATTAACAAAATGGCTAAGGCCCATGTCACCACGCCAGCGCGATGAGCATCATCGTGTTGCTACGCCGCTGGAATTACTGTTTGACCTGGTATTTGTGGTCGCTATTGCTGCTGCCGGGCAGCAATTGCATCACGGGCTGGCAGAAAACCATATTATGCAAGTGTTGCCCAATTATGCGATGGCATTTTTTGCCATCTGGTGGGCATGGATGAACTTTACCTGGTTTGCTTCTGCCTATGATAATGACGATTTGCTGTATCGCTTTTATGCCTTTATCCAGATTATTGGTTCACTAATTTTTGCTGCCGGTATCCCGCTTATTTTCCAGTCGCATGATTTTTCGGTGGGCGTTGCTGGTTATGTAATCATGCGTTTTGCCCAGGTGGCACAGTGGATTCGGGCTGGTTTAAATGATCCTTTACGGCGAAAAACCGCATTCCGCTATGCCATTGGTATTACAGTGGTACAAGTTGGCTGGATTGCCTATATGTACTTTTGCCCGGCCAGTCTGGCCTTTCCATTGTTTTGGGTTCTTGCTTTAAGTGAAATCGCCGTACCGGTATGGGCTGAACGGGCAGAAATTACGCCATGGCATCCGCATCATATTGCCGAGCGTTATAGCTTGCTCACCATTATTATTTTGGGTGAAATTATTCTGGCGGCATTTAATGCCTTTCAAACAGCCATTGCCGCGCATGATATCCATGCCGATTTAGTAATTTTAATGATTGGTAGCATGATCATTATGTTTGGCATGTGGTGGAGTTACTTCGAAGCTAATACAGCCAGCTTGTTAACTTCGCAGTCCAAAGCCTTTATCTGGGGTTATGGTCACTTCTTTATTTTTGCCAGCCTGGCGGCAGTAGGTGCCGGGTTGGCCGCCGCCGTGGATGTGGTGACGCATCATGCGCATATTTCCAACATTACTGCGGACTATATTGTGGTGATACCGATTGTGATTTATACCACGGTGCTGTGGCTGTTTCAGGATTGCTCGGGTTCCAAAAATCACGCTAAGCGCCGCTGGTTATATCCCTTAAGTGCCGTGGTGATGCTGTGTTTGCCTCTCATTGGTAATGTGGCATACAGCGTGCTGGCAATGGGCATTTTTTATATGTTGCGCATTGCCTTGCGCCGTACCGAGGCTTTGGGCGTATAGTTGTTGCAGTGGTTTTCGTAATAATCAACCTGAGCTTGGGATAAATAAAATATTAGAATTTTGATTTGTATTGATTTTTCAAGACGGAGTCTTACTGCTTCACGGATTAGCGGGAGGATTTGCCTGCGGCTGGCCTTACTTGTATCTTGATAGCAGATAGTGGTTAGCTACCATTGTCTGCAAGTCACAGAGTTTTAGGCCTCACTAAAACCTCGAG
>JASLIR010000435.1 GCA_030152125.1 Alkanindiges sp. | reverse complement strand
ACTATAACCTGTAAACCAGCACAGCAGGAATAACAGGATAGCCAATGCAACCAGTGGCTCCAGTACCTTAAACAGTGTGGATGCTTCGCGCTGCGGCGGTAGTTCTATATGCTGATGATGGTTGTGGTCATGCAACTGGTCGTGGTGAGTTTCATCATTGCCATGGGGCTGGCTGTGCGTGGCGGCGTCATGAATCATTTTGCTTAAACTCGCAATGCTGGTTTGAATGTCGACAGGGGCTACCTGCTGCTCCACCTGTCCCTGTAGTTCAGGAAGTTGTGCGATTGCCCAAAGCGGGTCGCTGGCTTCTCCTGCCAGATGTTCCAGCTGACCTTCTATCAGCTCGGATACCCCAGCTTGCTCCAGGCTGGCGGTATCGTCAATATCATTAATGTCCTGTAGCAGGTATGCCAGAATCTGGTTAATAAATGCCTGTACATCAGTGCTGTCGCTAGCTGCATAAGCCTGGCTCACATAGCTGTTAAAAGCACTGGCATCAATGCCCTGCCAGAAAAAATCGACCTGCTTTGCCTTAATGTGCTGATAGCTTGCAGCGGCATCCTGGCGGTTCAGGTAAGCCAGATGTGCCAGGCTAAAGGCAACCAGTTCGCTTTTCTGTTCAATGGTGAGGGTGGGCAACACTGTGGCAATAGCCGCACGGTTGTTTTGCTTGATATGACTGAGTAATGAAAAAGCCATTATCTATCCTTTGGCAAGGTGGTTCTTATTGGGTGTGGAAATATTAGTCCAGAATACGCAGGCTTGGTTTTTTCGCCGGCTGTTCCTCGCTAGTACCTGTTTCGGTACTCTCAGCAGGTGCCGCAGTGCTAGCACGTTCAATGTGCGCGTATTCCTGCGGGTCAAAAAATAATCCCTGGCCATTTTCACGCGCGTATAAACCCAGCACGGCGTACATGGGCACATACAGTTGCTGGGATACCCCGCCAAAGCGTGCATGGAAGCTAACCGCATCATTATCAATCAGCAGTTGATGTACAGCATGCGGTGCAATATTAAGTACAATCTGCCCGTCCTGAACGTGTTGCAACGGGACAATGACACCTTGTTCTTCTGCATTGACCAGCAAATAGGGCGTTAGTTTATTGTCGGATGTCCATTCATAAATGGCACGCAATAAATAGGGACGGGTGGGAATCAGTTGTTCTGAAGACATAAACAATCATCCATTTAAACGGGTTTGTTTCAAACGCTGGTGTTTCAGGCGTTCTATATCAGTGAGTGAAGCCTGAAAACCCGGACGTTCAAACAAGCGTTTGCAATACGCTAATAATGGTTTGCAATGGGCTACCGGGAGTGTAATGCCCATTTCTGGCAAACGCCAGAGCATGGGTGCCAGAATGCAGTCATTCAGACCAAATTGCTCGCTCATAAAAAACGGAAACTGGGCAAACAGGGGAGACAAACTGACCAGGGACTGACTCAGGCTGGTCCGTGCCTTGCGCGCCGCTTCGGCATCCAGTGTATCCGGGTGACGCAACAGGACATCGGCCAGTTTCATCCAGTCCTGTTCAATGCGCCAGGCATACTGCCGGTGTTCGGCACGCTGGTGTGGGGCATCGGGTAACAGGCGTTGCTGCCGGTAACGCTCGTCAATATATTCCAGGATAATATTGGTGTGATACAGGCGCAGTTGACGCTCAACAAGCATGGGTAACTGGTTATAGGGGTTTAAATCGGCCACATCCTCCAGCATGTCATCATCAACAATAATCAGTTGATAGCGCACCTCTTTTTCGGCTAAAGCCAGGCGTACCCGATGACTATAATGGTCATCGGCATGGCTATAAATGGTAATGCCGTTGTAGGTACTGACGTCGGTGGGGATCAATGTGGGATAAATCCTGCTGATAAACTTTCAGGATACTAAAATTGGGCGCTTTTTTGAATGTATTTTTATAGCGCTTTTCAGCAACAAGCCCATTTATGCGATTAATACTATCCAGCAAATACGAATAATGTGCCAAATCTGCTTACAAGTGGGGCTTGCCGGGTTTGGGGATTGCTTTTATCCTGAATGTTTTGGCAGGAGAAAGTGAGTGCCATGAACCTGGATCTGTTTGACCACGATTATAGTGATGTGTGTGCAGAGGAGCGTCGTGTGGAATTTTTATCTACGCAGGTGGCCTTGCTGCATGGCTTTGCCAAGCCCTACATGACTGATCTGGTACAACAGCTGGAACGTATTACGGCACAATCACCTTTCCGTCATTTAACGACACCCAGTGGACACCGCATGTCGGTGGCCATGACCAACTGCGGTGACTGGGGCTGGACATCCGATGAGCTGGGCTATGCCTATGGCCGGGTTGACCCTGTAACCAGACAGCCTTGGCCTGCCATGCCGGAAGTGTTTAAACAGCTGGCGCAGGAAGCTGCGGCACTCGGTGGCTTTCCAGGCTATGCGCCGGATGCCTGCCTGATTAATCAGTATGCAGTAGGTTCCAAGCTGTCGCTGCATCAGGATTTAAATGAGGTGGGTGGTGGTATACCCATTGTGTCAGTGTCGCTGGGGATACCAGCAGTGTTTCTACTGGGTGGTTTTCAGCGCCATGATGCTACACAAAAACTGATGCTGACCCATGGTGATGTGATGGTATGGGGCGGGGTAGACCGCATGCGCTTTCATGGTGTGTTGCCGATACAACCCGCCTATCACTCGCAATTTGGTGAATACCGGATTAACCTGACCTTTCGCCGTGCCCGTTAAGACTAGTAAGGTAGCTGACCAAATGACCGAGATTAACCTGCAACCGCAGCCCGAGTTTTTACAGCAGGCTACTAATTTTTTGTCTGCCATAGACGAAGACTGGCAGGCGCATATCCATCAGGTGGGAGATTGCGCTTTGCAAGTCAAAGCACAGCAGGAGCCGTATCAGGCTTTAATTCGCGCCATTGCGCACCAGCAAATTCATGGCAAGGCTGCGGCAGCCATTCTGGGTCGTTTTTTTAGGCTGTTTGATGATGAATTTCCATCAGCCATGCAGATCCTACAAACTGATGACCTGAACCTGCGAGAGTGCGGTTTTTCCCAGCGCAAGCTGGACAGCATTAAGGGCATTGCACAGGGTGCGCTGGATGGGCTGGTACCGCCTTTACAGGAGGCCGTTGCTTTGTCAGATGATGAGCTGATTAAGCGCCTGACCCAGCTTAAAGGTGTGGGGCAGTGGACGGTAGAAATGTTGCTGATTTTTAGCCTGGGGCGGATGGATATTTTGCCGGTAGATGATTTTGGCGTGCGTAGCGGCTACCAGCGGTTGAAAAAACTGGAGGCGATGCCGGATAAAAAGCAGTTAAGGCAGTTTGGTGAAGCCTTTCAGCCTTATCGCTCGGTAGCTGCATGGTATTTATGGCGCGCAGCGGATTAAGGCTTGCTGCTAAATAAAAGTTCAAAAGCAAGATTCGGCGTTTCAATCGTTTTTATTTTGACTAAGCTGGAGCCAGATCATCAAACTACAGGATGAGTAGGCTATGAATTCCCAGCCCCAATTTACCCGGCAGGCAGCAGTACAATTGACATCTATGAGTACAGAGCAGGACCCGCGCTGGCAGGCCGTTATTAATAAAGATGCCTCGTTTGCCGGGCAGTTTGTGTATGCGGTTACTACTACTGGTGTCTATTGTCATCCGGCAAGCCCGGGCAGAATACCTAAGCCGGAACATGTGGTTTTTTTTGATACACCACAACAGGCCGAACAGGCAGGCTACCGGCCAAGTTTAAGGCAGCAAGAAACCGCATTACAGGCCGAACACCGCGCCCTGATTGCCAAAGCCTGCCGTGTGATTGAACAGGCTGAACAGCAGCCAAGTCTGACACAACTGGCAGATGCGGTCGGTTTAAGCCAGTTTCATTTTCAGCGTTTGTTTAAGCAGCATGTGGGTTTAAGCCCCAAACAGTATGCTGTTGCCATACGCGCTGGCAAGTTCCGTCAGCTGCTACTGGCAGACCAGCAAGCTGGTATTACCGATGCCATTTACAATGCTGGATTTAATTCCAGCAGCCGCTTTTATGAAAATCGCAGCAGGTGCTGGGTATGACCGCCAGCGAATACAAGCAGGGTGGGCAGGCCCGGCAAATCCGCTTTGCGCTGGGGCAGAGCAGCCTGGGTGCCATCATTGTGGCGCAAAGTGAGCGCGGTATTTGCTGGATTGCGCTGGATGATGACCCTGAGCAGCTGTTACAGGCGTTTCAGGATCATTTCCATCAGGCCAGGCTGATAGGTGCTGATGCCGATTTTGAACAGCTGATTGCCCGCGTGGTGGCATTTATTGAAGCGCCGGAAACCGGCTTGCAGTTGCCACTGGATATTCAGGGTACGGCATTCCAGCAACGGGTGTGGCAGGCTTTGCAAGGCATTCCGGTGGGGCAAACCATGACTTATGCTGACATTGCCGAACGGATTGGCTCACCAAAATCGGTGCGTGCGGTAGCCAATGCCTGTGCTGCCAACAAGCTGGCCGTAGCGATCCCCTGCCACAGGGTTATCCGGCAGGATGGCAGTTTGTCTGGTTATCGCTGGGGGGTAGCGCGCAAGCAGTTGTTGCTTCAACGCGAGCAGGAGGCTTAATTAGCCTGCATTTGACATAGGCAAGACTACACTTCTGCAGTCGAAAACGCTGGGCTAAAGCGCCAGCCTACTCCAAGCGATGAAGCAATATCTATGTTGCATTTTCCCATTCGTCTGCTTTAAGGTTGCTGTATCAAAGATTTAACCGTAATAGACCTATGACCAGCAGGGATTTTGCAACCCGACCCCTTGATACCCGTTGTATGGATGACCGCTATCAGCTTGAGAGCAAGCTACCGCATGTAGGTGTGACCATTTTTACCCAAATGTCGCAACTGGCACAGCAAACTGGGGCTATCAACCTGTCACAGGGTTTCCCAGATTTTGCAAGTCCGCCAGCCCTGCTGGATGCGCTAAAAAAATATGCCTCACATGGCTATCAGCAGTACTCCCCAATGGCTGGTTTGCCTGCCCTGCGCGAGCAGGTAGCAGCCACCATACAGCAACGTTATGGCCTGCAACTGGATATAAATAAGCATGTTGCCATTACGCCGGGTGCAACCGAAGCGATTTTCTGTGCGATTCATGCGCTGGTAAAACCGGGTGATGAGGTTATTGTATTTGACCCTTGCTATGACAGCTACCAGCCTGCGATTGAACTGGCAGGCGGGCAGTGTGTGCATGTGCCGTTAACCAGTCCCGATTTTAGGATTGACTGGCAACGGCTGGCAGATGCCATCACTATTAAAACCCGTGCCATCATCATCAACTTCCCACATAACCCCAGCGGTGCCATTTTGCAGGATGACGACTTGCAACAGCTGTATCAGTTGATTGCAGATACCGATATTGTGGTGATTAGCGATGAAGTGTATGAATACCTGGTGTTTGACGGGCAGCAGCACCATAGTGTGCTTAGTCATGAGGGTTTATCCGCCCGATCCATCATGATTGGTTCCTTTGGTAAAACCTTTCATGTAACGGGCTGGAAAACTGGCTATGTGGTGGCGCCACAGCCGCTATTGCAGGAGCTGTTAAAGGTACACCAGTATGTCAATTTTTGCGGGGTAACGCCGATTCAGTATGCGCTGGCGGATTTTATGCAGCATAACCAGAATCACATTATTGAATTACCTGAATTTTATCAGCACAAGCGCGACCTGTTTGCCAGCTTGCTGGCAGATAGCCGTTTTAGTTTTGTACCCAGTGCCGGTACTTATTTCCAGTTGCTGGATTATTCGCAAATACGACCGGATTTAAATGATGTGCAAATGGCAGACTGGCTGGTGCATGAACATGGTATTGCAGCTATTCCCATATCCGTGTTTTACCAGCAGCCTGTTGCCGGGCAGCGTTTGTTACGTTTTTGCTTTGCCAAGCAGGATGACACCCTGATTAAAGCCTGCCAGCGCTTACAACAGCTATAAGACGTTAATCAGGGCAAAGAACAATGGTCTAAGCCTTATTGAAACTGCTTAAAGTTAGGCGCACGTTTTTCCTTAAAGGCACTAATGGCTTCCTGCATGTCTGCGCCCTGCATGCGTTCTACAAAAATGGCAGCTTCTTCATTAATACGGTTTTCAATACTGGTAGGCGTATTGTTTTTTAACAGGGCTTTGGTTGCGCGTAGCGATGCCTGCGGCAGCGCAGCCAAGCGCTGGGCCTTCTGGCGTGCATAGGCATAGATATCTTCATCAATAATGGCATTAACCAGCCCAGCTTCTTTGGCCTGCGTGGCATTAAACAGTTCGGCCAGCAGCAGCAGTTCAGCGGCTTTGGTGTAACCAGCCAGGCGTGGTAATAGCAGGCTGGCAGCGCCTTCAGGAGATAGGCCCAGGCTGACAAATGGCATCTGGAAGCGTGTGGTACTGTCGCAATAGGCCAGGTCTGCATGCAGCAGCATGGTGGTGCCAATCCCAATGGCCACACCACGTACCGCCATAATAATGGGTTTGCTTAAGCCATTCAGGGCGCGCAGTAAACGGAACGGCGGGGCGTCAATGCCGGAAAAGGCGCTGTTGGTAAAATCGCCCAGGTCATTGCCTGCACTAAAGTCAGCCCCGTAACCACGCAGAATCACCACATTCACTGCTGCGGCCTGTTCAGCTTCCAGCAGCGCCTGCTCAATAAACAGGTATAGCTCACCATACAGGGCGTTTTTACGTTCCGGGCGGTTAATCGCCAGTTCCAGAATGCCGTCATCATCCAGGGTGGCATGTAATTGCGGGTGTGGGCTTTGCAGGCAGGTCAGTGACATGGTGGGGTGGTCCTTTTCTTATCAGTAAAAACTAATCAGGGGAATAAATTGCCTGAGATAATACTGCGTTTGGGCTGTACAAGTGTTTATGGCGTGTGACTATGCAGTTTATGAGTGGAATAGTTAGGGCTAATAAAAAAGAGCTATAAAACCTGAGTGCGGGATAAATCAAAGCTTAAAATTTTGATTTATATTTGTTTTGCACGAAGGAGTCTTACTGCTTCACGGTTTGGCATGAGGATTAACCTTCGGTTCGACCTACTTTGGTTTTGGCCAAAGTAGGCAAAGCCATTGTCATTCGCAAAACTCGGGCACATACCACCCATATGACATATAAGCTAGACAGTAATTTTTAC
>JASLIR010000361.1 GCA_030152125.1 Alkanindiges sp. | reverse complement strand
CACCGGATTGCCACATATTATTTAACTTACTTTAATAAAAATGCATATATTTCAAAATATAAAAACAATCAAAACCGTTTGTCGAAAACGATAAGACTCGTTGAAATTTCATTTGATATTGCCATTTTTTTAAGACAGTCTTAATCAATAATTAAGCCAAATAGATAAAACCTATAGGCTCCCTTATGCACCAAGAAATATGCAACAAGAAAATAGAAATCAGTTCGGGTCTTAGGAGCAGGACTGTAAAACGCGGTTAGACGTTCCACTTAAAGTAAAGAATCCCACAAAAGCGGAGAAATAAAAATGGCAGATATCCGAGCAGTATGGAAAACCTACGAATGCAATGAAGACGAACTGGTGCAAATTGTCTTCGGGCCAGACCGTATCAGGGTCGCACCACCTACAACACCGGCATGGGAAGCACTTGCAGCAGTTCTGCTGTATCATAACTATGCTATTCGAACCAAAGATACCGACAGTTATAATTGTCGACATATCAAGAACAGCACGAATAAAAGCCTGCATGCATTTGGTATCGCCCTAGACATTAATTGGACTACCAATCCTTATCTGGATCACACGGGTGAAAGGCCTGTACGGTTCTCAAACAAGGATACGCAGGAAGAAAGAGCTGAGGATGTCCGCCTTGGCATTGCTGATACAGATATGACCAAAGATATGATCGATGATGTATTGGCCATACAAACCAAAAAAGGTTCGCAAGTTTTTAACTGGGGAGGAAACTGGAAAACTATCAAAGACGCAATGCACTTTGAAATTGCCGTTACGCCAGCCGACCTGGCTACCGGTATTGACGAAAGTAGCGTTAAAGGATTAACCGCCTATACGCTTCAAGCCGAAAATGCCACCCCATCCTCACTGGCTATTGCCGCAACAGCGCCAGAAGCAGGACTTATCAATACTCCTGATCTACACGTTAATGCACATAAAGCCCTCAATTTATATAAGGTTATAGCCAGAAAGGGCCTGAGGTTACGCAGCGATGCCTCTGAATCAGCAGAAATAGTGCAGATCTTGCCACTGGGCAGCCTGGTAAATGTCCTTAACCGCAAAGGTAACTGGGCTTTAGTTGACATCGAAGGGGATGGAAATGCGGATGGCTTTATGAGCCTAAACTTCCTGCAAGCAGAAAATACCTCACAGCCGCTTTCTACTGGTAGCGGAATACAAACTATAATAAAAGCTGATATCACGCCAAACCGGGATATCACTCATCTGGTTACAGCCCAGATAGTTAAAAGCATGTTTCCCGCTACACCTTTTGGCAATATCGAAAAGAACCTTCCCTTTGTACTCAATGGACTACGGGATTTTGGGCTGACTGACCGTGCCATGATATTGATGGCGCTGTCCACAATCCGTGCTGAAACAGCAGGCTTTGTACCAATTAGCGAAGGTAAAAGCAAATACAACACAAAGTCTTCCCCTTTTGACCTATACGATGCTGGCACCCAGAAAGGGACTAACCTGGGGAATGTCCAACCAGGTGATGGCCCCCGATTTAAAGGCCGGGGCTATGTGCAACTGACCGGACGTTATAACTATAACCAGATTGGCAAACAGCTTGGCATCTCATTAATCAGTGACCCTGAGCTGGCAAATAATGCAGTTATTGCAGGGAAAATTCTGGCCTGCTTTTTATATAACCGCCAGGACCAGATCAGGACAGCGCTTGTAGAAGGCAATCTGTCCAAGGCGAGACGGCTTGTTAATGGTGGCAGCCATGGTCTAGATAGTTTTAGTGATGCCTATAATACCGGGCTTAAAGTATTACCTGCCTGATCAGCTGCGCTGATAGTAACCAGTAAACCTGCCTTATGAAATGCTGAAACAAGGCATCATGAATGGCGAGTTTACTGCCCTACCTTTTTATAAATACTTTGCAGGCCAATCTATGAAACCACTTCTTTTTTCCATAGTAATGCTCATTTCCTCCCAAGCCTTTCCAGCAGCATGGGAATGTCGTAACCACGATATAGAAATTACCTGTGACTCCAAAAAATGTACCTCCTCAGATAGCTTTACACCATTTAGCATTAGTATTAAGGAGAGTGGGGAGCTAGGTATTTGTGCCTATGCCGGTTGCTGGTCAGGCCAAAATGCCCAGTTGGTTAACGGTCAACATTTACTAATCTCCGCACAAAATATGAAATGGTCAGGCACTACCCCGAACAAAGCCAACTTTATCGTTGTACTGGATAAATCAGACCGGGTTGGCATGATTAAAGGCGAAGGCTTTGCTATGCCTTTTACCTGTCAAAAATGAGTATTTAAGATAATAAGCCACTAGAGGAGAAATTCCCCTCTTGTGGCGACCGTTAGCCTAACAATACTTTTATGTCCTGCACGCTCTGTGGATAGCGCTTGGCAAATTCCGACTCGCAAAACTGCTGTGCCAGCTGCAAAAGCGCCTCGTGATTTTTGACCTGTTCAAAGCGTGCCACCCACTGCCTGGCACTAAAATCCTGCATGCTCAGGTTAAGCAGTAAATCCAGCACATCAAAGCGCAAGGCCGAAAATGAGCGCTTATTAACTGGCAATGTCGTCCCTACTGGCTGGGTAGCAGTTTTAGCGACCATAGCTGGCGGTGCAGATGCAGGCTGAAAGTCGCGCGGGGCTATCAGCCCGTGCACCAATAGCTGCTGCACCGAGTGTATATCCGCCCCGGAAAGCCCACTGTTCAGCAAATCCTGTACGCTGCGCCTACCATCTACAATAATCAGTAAACGCCGTAGCAGGCTACTTATTTCAATAGCAGGAAAGCTTTTAGGGCTCAGAGTGTACTGCATTCCCACGGGGGTTTTTATGGGCACATCATCCAGCGCTAGAATCATTGATGGCTGTCCCCGCGCTGGATTTTAATGCGGCGGATAGCCGACATCAGATTGTCCACATCCAGCTCCAGTGCTTCACGTACCTCACCGGTGGGCAGTGCAGCAGTGTGCATTTTAATATCCTGCGCTACCGCATCAATGGCCAGGTTAATATTGCGCAGGCGCAGTTGCATCATTTCCAGCGACCCAATTAACGAATCCGGCTGCCGTGCCTCCAGTTGCTGGGTTAA
>JASLIR010000337.1 GCA_030152125.1 Alkanindiges sp. | reverse complement strand
CTCCAAACCACCCATTTTTTGTAAATTAGCGTGTGCTAAATTATGTTAAGGGTTGGTATTACTGATTTTCCCGCGCCACCAGACGGCGTGCACTGATAATGCCCGGTTGCTGCTCCAGTCTTGCCAGCAACTTGGATAACTGTGCCAGCCCTTTTACTTCAATCAGCAAACGCATATTGGCAATGCCATCTGCTTCCGACACCGTATTCACCTGACGGATATTGATATGGTCAGCAAAAATAACCTGGGTTAAATCCTTCAGCAAACCACGGCGGTCATAAGCCTCCACCACAATCTCCACGGTCTGGCCACGGGTTGGCTGCAGTTCCCAGTCGGCTTCCACCGCACGGTCCGGCTCACCTTTTATCAGGCGCGCATATTCGGGACACAGCGCCTTGTGAATGCTCACCCCGCGATTCAGGGTGATATACCCGGCAATATTTTCCCCATGCACCGGCTGGCAGCACTGCGCAATATGCAGCTCCACATTGTCCAGCCCGTCAATTAAAATACCGTGTGAAGACAAGGTATGGCTGGCACGCGGATTCAGCGCCGGTTTTAATACCAGTTCCGGCTCTTCCTGATCTATCCGCATCTGGCGGGTAATCTGGTTCATCAGCTGTTGCAGGCCAATGTCCCCGGTTACCAGGCCAATCAGAATATCCTCACCAGCTTTGACATTAAAATTCTGGCTATAATCGGCCAGGTCAATGCTTTTCGGGTGAATCGCCAGCCGCGCCAGTTCCTTGTTCAGGATATCGCGGCCAATTTCCAGATTCTTGCTGCGATCCTGCTGGCGGAACCAGTGGCGCAACTTGTCACGTGCACGCGCGGTTTTAATATACCCCAGCGAGTTTACCAGCCAGTCACGGTTCGGATCACGGTCCTTTTTGGTCAGGATTTCAACCTGTTCACCGGTTTTTAGCTTGTAGTTGAGCGGCACATAACGCTGGTTCACCCGTGCGGCATAACAGTGATTACCTACCTCGGTATGCACATGGTAGGCAAAATCCAGCACGGTAGAATCACGCGGCAGCTCTTTAATATCACCATCGCGGGTAAATACATAAATCTGTTCAAACCCTTCCAGTTCCTGCAACTGGTCAAGGTTATCAATATTGGGTTCTTCGTCATCATCCCCCAAACCATCCTGACGGTCCTGATAATGCTCCAGCACCGCACGCAGGGAATGCAGGCGATGATTAAAGGACTGGTCGGTACGCTTGGTGCCTTCCTTATAATTAAAGTGCGAACACACACCCAGCTCGGCCTCATGGTGCATGGCATGGGTACGAATTTGCACTTCCAGCGATTTATTTTCGGCAATCACTGCGGTATGCAGTGAGCGATAGCCATTGGCCTTGGGGTTGGTAATATAGTCGTCAAACTGGTTGGGAATATGCCGCCATAACTGGTGCACAATGCCCAGGCTGTGATAGCACTCCGGCACCGTATCCACCAGCACACGCAAGGCACGGATATCATACAACTGGTCGAAACTCAGTTCCTTGCTGCGCATTTTGCGGTAAATGGAATATATATGCTTGGCGCGCCCGGTCACATCGGCCTGAATGCCCTGCTCGCCCAGTTCCCCTTTCAGGGTTTTAATCACATGCTTGATATAATGCTCGCGTTCCTTGCGCTTTTCATTCAGCAGGGACGCAATTTCCTTATAACGTTCTGGAGACAGGAAACGGAAGGCCATGTCTTCCAGTTCCCATTTTAACTGGGCAATCCCCAGCCGGTGCGCCAGGGGCGCATAAATGGTCATAATCTCGCGCGCCACACGCTCCTGCCGCTCACGCGAGGCTTTGGACAACTCACGCATGGCAAAGGTACGTTCGGCCAGTTTGATCAGCACCACACGCACGTCTTCAGTCACCGAAATCAGCATTTTATAAATGCCGGTCAGGTGCTCGCGCTGGTTATTTTCAAAATGGTCTTCCAGACGGCGGTTCTGCTCAATCAGCTCGGACAGGCGACCCATTGCCAGCGTGCCTTTTACCAGCGCCGCTACATGCTCGCCAAACTTGCTAAATACGTCATCCAGATTAATCAGTTTTTCACGCACACTGCGATAAAGCACGGCCGCTATCAGGGTATCCACATCCACATGCAGATGCGCCAGAATGTCGGCCATGCCAATTCCGGTGAAGAAAGCACCGGAACGGTCATTACGCTTTTCGGAAAAGGTGCGCTCCTGCACCAGGTGGCAGACCTTTTCAAACTGGGCATAGTCCTCTTCATCAAGCTGACCATGCAGTTTTTGCAGCCAGGATTCAAGGTCTATCTGGCTTAAAGCAATATTACCATCGGCAAGAACAACTTCTGCATCGTCTATCCGTCTGGGTAACTCTTCACGCACGGTGACCATGCCACACTCCCCAAGCGTCTACGCCCTATCCGCACCAGTGGCCGTTATTGTCACTGTTTTTCAAACAGCGCAATCGACTCCACATGGCTTGTATGCGTAAACATATCCATTACACCCGCTTTTTTCATGCGGTATCCTGCTTGCGCTAGTATACCTGCATCACGCGCCAAGGTGGCTGGATTACACGAGACATAAACAATTCGCTTTGCATTAAATTTTGGCAAATAATGCATCACTTCTTCCGCACCGGAACGTGGCGGGTCAATCAGCAAGGCATCAAAGCCCTGTGCTGCCCACGGTTGATGCGAAAAATCCTTGGTTAAATCCTGCGCGTAAAACGCCACATGTTCAATCTGGTTAAGCGCTGCATTCTCGCCCCCACGCTCCACCATCTCGGCACTGCCTTCCACGGCAATCACATGACCGGTTTCACCCACGCAGCGCGCCAATGGCAGGGAAAAATTGCCCAGGCCACAAAACAGGTCCAGCACGCGCTCACCTGGCTGAAGGTCAAGCAAATCGCAGGCCAGCTTTACCATCTGGCGGTTTATATCGCGGTTCACCTGGGTAAAATCAAGGGGTGAAAAAGCAAATTTAATATTAAAATCCGGCAACTCGTAATGCAGGCGCATCGGGCCATTTGGATCATCTATCCGATGTACGGTGTCATAACCATCCGGCTGCAGGTACAACTGCCAGGCCAGCGGTCTGGCAAAATCCAGCAATTGCTGCACATCCGTGTCAGATAATGGTTTCATATGGCGCACAATCATGGCCACACCATCATCACCCACCGCCATTTCCAACTGCGGAATATGCTCACGGCCTTCAAGGCCGGTTAGCAGCAGCTTGAGGTCCTGCAAGCGCTCACCAATTTGCGCATCCAGCACCTTACACACACTTAACTCGGCCAGATAACCGCTCTTGCGTTCGCGGAAGCCCACCAGCATGCTGTCTTTCTTGATGACCCAGCGCACACCCAGCCGCGCCTTGCGGCGATAATCCGTTTGGGTAGAACGCAATGGGGCCAGCCATTCGTCCGGTTCCAGACTGGCACCAATCACATTGGCAAAATGCTTAAAGTGCGAGGCCAGTACACCCTGCTTAAAACTGATCTGCGCATCCGGGTGCATGTGCTGCAAGCTGCAGCCACCGCACAACTCAAAATGCGGGCAAACCGGTTCTACACGATCTGCCGACGGATTGCTCAGCAATTCCTCACAATCGGCTTCCTCATACTTCTTGTGAATCTCATGCACTTTGGCCGTTACCGTTTCACCCGGCAAGGCAAAGGCCACAAATACCTTTTTGCCTACTTTCTCTTCCGGATGGCCTGCCTCTGCTGCATAGTGTGATACGCCACGCCCTTCGTGGGTTAATGCCTCAACTGCAAAAGTTAATGGGGCTTGCGCGCGCAGGCGTTCACGTTGTTTACGTCTCAAAATGGCTACTCAATATTCGCTAATTGCCAATCATGGCTTTCAATCACACAGCCGAAACAACCCTATACCAGTGGTAATCATTTCAGCCAAAAACTCCTGCTATTGTACCCGATCGCCTTTGTAGGGGTTATAATTTTATGACAGATTGCGGATTTGGCTGAGCAATTATTTATTTTCAAAAATAATACAAAAAAAAATTTTATGATACATTCATCACAAAACAACCCAATACTTTAATAGAGCCGAAGCATGAAAAAAACCTTGTTTATCCTCAGTGTATGTTTTGCTGCCAGCATGTCTCATGCAGCCGAATTTATTGTCAAAAATGTTTCCAATACCCTAAACGATCATTTAATTGTTTACGACCCCGTTACCAAAATGGAGTGGCTTAAACCTTCCGTCACCGCTGGATTAACCCTTGATGAAGTACGCACTGGTTACTGGGTAAGCAAACATGGCTTTAAGGTTGCGCGTAAAGCGCAAGTTGATCAGTTATTTAAAAATGCCTATTTAGTTGACGACTGGGATGATATTTCCAGTACCCAGGTATCTCAAACTGCCAAATTTATCGGCCTGTTTGGCGCTACATTTACAAACTATGGTCGTATTTCCCTGGCGGGGATGACCTCCACAGATAATTATGGCATTCCTGGCAGCCCTACCCCTGAACTGGGTACATGGTGGTGCCCCGCGCTGGCAAAGGTTGACTTGATATTGAATGAAAGAGAACCAAGCAAAAGCACTGGGGAAGCGCACTACACTGGGGGTGGCTTATGCTCCGGTGAAAAAGATCCAACCGTTGGCACATTTCTGGTGCGTAAATGTATTGCCAGCAGCTATCGTAGCTGCCCCTAATACTCAGGGCTAGATGCACCAAAAGCCGTTCACACCTGACGGCTTTTAATCACATATTTATTTGTCAGGAAATCTGCCATGCATCCAGGAAATGCTGTTGCTGTGGTGCATGCTGCTGCAAATAGTCACGGGTCTGGCTTAACCAAAATTGCTGCTCATCAGCGGATAAATGCCCGCGCAGGCCCTGCCAGCGCAAATAAATCAGCCAGGTATTTAGCACATCACTTTCGCAATACTGGCACAGCTCAGTCCACTGGTCCTGCCTGACATAATCACTGACGTTATAGCCACTTTCGCCCTGCTTGCCGGGAAAACCCAGTAATACCGCCACATCATCCAGACGCTGAAAATTGCGTGTGTTAAACATGGCCAGACAATCCATTAAATCGGTATGCCGCGACTGATAGCGGTTCTGGTAATTGTCATACTTGCGCTTTTGGTCATGCTCGCCCTGATCCATCAGGCCCGCCGCACTTAAACCATGCCGCATGGCACGCAGCATCAGCACCGGCAAATCAAAACCGCTGCCATTCCAGCTCACTAGCGTCGGAAAGCGCTTGTCAAAAATACCCAGGAACTTGCCCAGTATGTCTTTTTCACTAAAGCGCTGCCCGGTTTTCGGGTCTTTCTGGCTAAAGGAAAACAGCTGGATCTGTTCATCAGTTACCCACAAGCCGGAAATACACACCACCTCATGCAGTGGCAGGCGTGGAAAATCCGAATTAATTTCCTGCCGCCGCAGGTTGTTCATCGCCAGTGCTACTTCATCCGGCGGCAAATCCAGCCCGAACAGGCGCGCCCCGGCTTCGGTATCCGGCACCGTTTCAATATCAAACACCAGTACGGGTAAGCCCAGCATTACATCATCCCTTAAGCATCAATACAGGCATCAACAGTAGCCAGCGTTAATCCTGCACAGAAAACAAGCCGGTAGACAGGTAACGGTCACCCCGGTCGCAAATAATACACACAATCACCGCACCGGGATTCTGCTCTGCCACCTTGATGGCAGCCCATGCCGCACCACCAGAGGATACCCCGGCAAAAATGCCTTCGCTACGTGCCAGTTGGCGCATGGTACGTTCCGCTTCAATTTGCGGAATATCCATGGTGTGATCCACCCGGCTGGCATCAAAAATGGTGGGTAAATAGGCTTCCGGCCAGCGGCGGATACCGGCAATTGCTGCCCCTTCCGATGGTTGCAGGCCAACAATCTGGATATCCGGGTTTTGTTCTTTTAAATAACGTGATACCCCCATAATGGTACCTGTAGTACCCATGGAGCTGACAAAGTGGGTAATTTTGCCTTCGGTTTGCTGCCAGATTTCCGGGCCGGTGCTTAAGTAGTGCGCCTCCGGGTTATCGGTATTACCAAACTGGTTGAGTACCAGCCCCTTGCCTTCCTGCTGCATTTGCAGCGCCAGGTCACGCGCACCTTCCATACCCTGGGTTTTGGCAGACACTTCAATCAGCTCGGCCCCATATGCCGCCATGGCGTCCTTACGCTCCTGGCTCATATTGTCCGGCATAATCAGCTTCATGTGGTAGCCACGCATGGCCGCCACCATGGCCAAAGCAATGCCGGTATTGCCACTGGTGGCCTCAATCAGAGTATCGCCTGGTTTGATTTGCCCACGGTGTTCGGCCTGGGTAATCATGTGGTAGGCAGGGCGGTCTTTAACCGAACCTGCCGGGTTATTCCCTTCCAGCTTGGCGTACACCGTGGCCTGAGTATGGCTGGCCAGCCGTTGCAGGCGAACCAATGGCGTATTCCCGACATACTGATCCAGAATATAAGGGTCACTTAAACCTGCGGTCAGGCCACTCTGGAACAATGTTGTGGATTTATCGCTTGCCATGGAAAGTACCACCTTGCTAAAAGTGGGTTATATTGTAAAGAAAAAGCAACCTACCTGCACGCTATTCTCGGCCTATCCTTTGCAGGAAAACCGGTGAATTGAATAGCTGCATGCAATCCCGTTTGCTTTTATACTGCCCATCATCCTGATAACACTGGACGAGTATGCCTTCCACCCGCCTGCGCTGGTACCACAAGCTCCGTATTAGCAATGCTTATGGACAGCTGATTGCCCTGATTTTCCTGCCAATCATGGTGTTATCCTGCGTGGGTGCGGCACTGGTGCTGGTGGAAACCGCCCGTTCCTCGCGTGCCGAGCAACGCAATGCTGCCTTTGCCAGCCTGGCACGCTACCAGCCTACCGCTCAAAAACTGAATGTGCTGATTGACCACCCGAATAATCACGAAAAAATTCGCAGCATCATGCAGAACATGCTGAACGAAGCACATATCCTGCGGGTGGCGATGATTGATTATGAAGGCCGGCCACGGGTTGCCTTTGGTTATGGCAACGGCCTGCCCTGGCCAGAGTTCTCCATTAACAGTGAATCCTTTGGTCCGCTCAAATCAGAAATTGGCACCACCTATGGCCTGCGTGCCGGTTATACCAGTGATGGCCCGATCTGGCTGGTGGTAGACATGGACAACCAGCCCATGCAGTTGGCGCGTTACCGGGTATGGCTGGTGTTATCAGTTACCGGCCTGTTTACCCTGCTGATGCTGTTACTTTGCTTAAATTTCTACTCGCGGCGCTGGATTGCGCCGATGTACGAAATCCGCCTGCAGCTGCAGCGCCTGACAGCCGATACCTTAAGCAACAAGCTGGTGATCAATGGCTCTGGTGAGCTGGCCTTGCTGCAACAGGACATCATTGCCCTGCTGGATCGCCTGCATGTCAGCTTTGAAGAACTGTCGCAGCATACCGAACAAACCGAAGAAGACTTGCGCCGCACCCTGGATGCCTTGGAAATACAGAACATTACCTACCGTAAGGCGCGTGACCTTGCCGTATCCGCCAACCAGTCCAAATCGGTATTTCTGGCCAACATCAGCCATGAGCTACGCACCCCGCTGAACAGTATCGATGGCTTTATCAACCTGATGGCGCGTAAAGGCACCCTGAGTGACGAGCAGAACCTGTACGTACAGACCATCCGCAAATCTTCGGCCCACTTACTGGCACTGGTCAATGATGTGCTGGATTTTTCCAAAATTGATGCGGGAAAACTGGTGCTGGAACAGGCACCGTTTGACCTGGAAGAAGCCGTATTTGACGTGATGGACATGCTGTCGCCACTGGCCTCCGACAAAAAGCTGGACATGGCAGTTTATTATTACGATGACATGCCCAAGCAGGTGACTGGCGATGCCCTGCGTTTTAAACAGGTGCTGACCAACCTGGTCAGCAACGCCATTAAATTTACCCCTGATGGTGACATTATTGTGCGGGTAAGGCTGGAAGATACCCAGAATGGCCAGCACCTGATTCATATTTCGGTACAGGACAGCGGCATAGGACTATCCGGTACTGACCGCAAGCAACTGTTTGAATCCTTTTCGCAAGGTGACCCTTCTGTTACCCGTCAGTATGGTGGTACCGGACTGGGGCTGGCCATTTCACGCCAGCTAGTACAGATGATGCAGGGTAAAATTGGCTTTGAGGACAATCAGGAGCGTCACCCTACCGATAAAGGCTCTACCTTCTGGTTTACCGTATGCCTGAAAGAGGTAGAACAGGAACAGCAGATGCTCTGGCCAGATTTATCCGGCTGGCGTGTGCTGTCCTATATCCACCACCCGGCCAATGCCAACGTGTTACGCGGCTACCTGTCGCATTTATTTATTGAACAACAGGAAGCACAGTCACTGCCCGACCTGTTTGGCCGTATTGGCCAGTTTAATGAGCATAGCAACCAGCATAGCTGGATGATTATCGATGCCGGCGCGGATATTCAGGGCCTGCTCAAGGAAATTCGTACCCGCTATCAGGGTGCATTGGCCGTGTATGGCTACCAGATGGCGCTCGACCCGGCCTTGCTGAAACGCTATAACGCCGTGCCGCTGTACCAGCCCATGAGCCGCAGTGCGCTGATTGCCCTGTTGCAACACCAGCAGCCAGCACAAAAAAGTGAAAGCTACCCCGAGTTCCTGGATCACAATATTCATGTACTGGCGGTGGATGACCACCTGCCCAACCTGATGGTGCTGGATGCCCTGCTTACCGACCTGGGTGTACAGGTCAGCACGGCCACCAGTGGCAACGAGGCCATTGAGCAAATCAGCTCACGGCATGAAATCGGTTATAAGAATTTTGACCTGATTTTTATGGATATCCAGATGCCGCGTATGTCCGGCTTGGAAGCCGCACATGCCATCCGCCAACTGGAACAGGAGTGGAATACAGCACAAATTCCTATTATCGCCCTGACGGCGCATGCCCTGAGTGATGAAAAGGAAAACCTGCTGCAAGCCGGCATGAACGATTA
>JASLIR010000332.1 GCA_030152125.1 Alkanindiges sp. | reverse complement strand
GCCAAGCCAATTATTGATGCGGTGATGAAAGATGCCGGTTTGAATAATAACGGCATTACCGGAATTACTGAATCCGTGGCGGGTATTTTGTCTGATACAGCAACTCGTCCAGATGCACAGGCTGATTAAACCCGCTGGTTTATCGGTTTTTTTAGTTGAAAAAGCACCTTTATGATGAAGGTGCTTTTTTGATTCAAGCTGCCATACACAGTTGGTCAGTGATGACTAAACAAGGGCTTACCACATAAAGCCAGGGTGATTTGTAATAGTAAATCCTGTGGATTTTCTTCGTTAACGCCTTTAATGGCTTCATCGGTACGCTGTAATAAAGCGGGCCAGCCCAGGGTATGCTGTGGCTTTAACTGTTTGAGTGCCTGCTGGTAAAAACGGACTTTGTTTTGCCAGACGCCCAGCTTTTGATACTGGTTGGGCTGTTCCATTAATTGCATCAGCAGGCGCATTTCACGTCCTAGCGCCCATAAAATCAGGGTGTCTGCTTCGCCGGATTCGAACAGGAACCTTAAAATTTTTACCGCCTGCAAGGTATTGCCCTGTAACGCGGCATCCGCCAGTTCGAAGCTGGTATAGCGCGATTGCTCATTCAGGCTGGCATACAGCATTTCTGCATTAATGGCTGGCTGGGCACTGCCATCATACACATCACGCAATTTAAGCAGGGTTTGCTGTGCGGCAAACAGGTTATTTTCCGTTTGGGCCAGTAACAATTGCCAGGCATCCGCCTGTAGTTTTAAGCCAAACTGTGCTGCTTCATCTTCCAGAATCGCCTGGCGCTCGCGTTCGTTCTGGATCAGTAAGGGTACAACCACGCCATTGGCGTCAATCATCTGGTAAAAACGGGTTTTCTGTGCGGCCTGATCCTGCCGCGGCATGACCATCAGCAGCAGGTTATCTGCCGGTGATTGTATGAATTGCTGCAATGTGGCAAGCAGGTTGTTGTCCGGCTTGATGTTGCCGTGTACTTCTATCGCAAGCTGGGTGGCAAACAGGGACAGGCTGTTCAGTGCATTAAACACATCACGCCAGTCGCTGACGCTATTAATATCAAAGCGCTGTCGTTCGATACCCTGCTGTTGCCAGTGCTGCTTGAATTTAAGCGTCAGGTTCTGTTCCAGCAAAGGCTCGTTGCCATGTAGTAGCCAGGCGCCTGTGGCTTGCGGTACACGCTTGAGTGCACCCCGGTAATCCAGCCTCATTGTTGCGGGGTATTAGTTGCTGCTTTTCCCGGCTCTGCACTGAAGTATTGCAGGCGGCCGGCATGTAGCTGGCGGGCAATCTGCTGCGCAGCATCCATGTTCATTTGTTCAATCAGGTGGGTTTCTTCCTGATTCTCCGTGTTTACCGTATCAATGGTGTATTGATAGTTACGGCGCGCATAAATTGTGTTGTCGGTGGTTAAGGGCTGCCCCAGGCTATCTTCAATATGGAAAGTCACTTTCAAGCGCAGTTGTACTTCGGTCAGGCGCCCGCTTAATAACTGGCGTACTGAATTATATTCAGTAATCTTTAGGACCGGGGCATCCTTGTTCTGGTTTACCGTTACCCCCAGAGATTGCAGATAAACCCTTAAGGGTTCATCCAGCAATTTGGCCTGTTTTGGCAGGTTCAGGCTGAGTTTCTGGTATTCCACTGGAATAGCAGCGGTCTGGGTTCCACGTAAATGGAAACCACAGCCACTCACAGCGGCTACGCTCAGGCACATCATTGGAATTGCAATGCATCGCGCAAGTTTATTCATACCAGCAACCATCTTTAGTTTTGAGGTTTAGTCTTCAGGCCTGTGTCCAGGGTTTAACCGCCTTGGGTGACCAGGGTGTTATACCACAAAATTCACCAGACGATTTTTTACCACTACTTCCTTCTTGGGCGTACCAGTCAGGAACTGCTGTACTTCCGGCAGGGCTTTAGCCAGTGCTTTCAGTTCATCATCGCCAATATCCACTGCAACATCCAGTTTGCCACGCAATTTGCCATTCACCTGTACCACAATTGTTTGGGTGTTACGGGTTAAGGCACTTGGGTCAACCTGCGGGAACAAGGCATGCACCAGGTCAATGCCAAACTCTTTCAGCAGGGTTTGACTCAGGTGCGGGGCAAAAGGCGCCAGCAGCAATAACAGGTTAATAATTGCTTCACGGATGACTGTTTGTTCATTGTCATTGGCAGCTTCAAACTTGGTGATGCTGTTTAGCAACTCCATCAATGCGGCAATGGCAGTATTGAAGGCGTGGCGGCGCTCAATATCATCACCCACCTTTTGAATGGTTTCGTGCACCTTGCGGCGCAGTGCCAGTGCATCTTCACCCAGTTTAGCCTGGTCCAGCAATGGCAGGTCTTTTGGGGTGCTTTCAATATGCTGCACAGCCAGACGCCATACCCGTTTCAGGAAACGGTTGGAGCCCTCCACACCGGCGTCAGACCATTCCAGCGACTGGTCGGGTGGGGCAGCAAACATCATGAATACCCGGGCGGTATCAGCACCAAACTGGTCAATAATGGCTTGCGGGTCTACACCATTATTTTTGGATTTGGACATTTTTTCCAGGCTGATGGCAACAGGTTCGCCAGTTGTTTTCAGTGTGGCGGCGATAATGCGTTTCTTGTCATCACGCTCAAGCTCAACATCATCAGCAAAGTGCCAGTGCTTTTTGCCATCGTGTTCAGTGCCAAAGGCGTGCGACAACACCATGCCTTGTGTTAACAGGTTCTTAAATGGCTCATTGCCTTGTACCACACCCTGGTCACGCATCAGCTTGTGGAAGAAACGGGCATACAACAGGTGCAGAATGGCGTGTTCTACACCACCAATATACTGGGTAACCGGCAGCCAGCTTTGTGCGGCTTGCGGGTCCACCATGCCTTGTACAAAATTAGGTGAAGCATAGCGGGCGTAGTACCAACTGGATTCTACAAAGGTATCCAGAGTGTCGGTTTCTCGGCGCGCAGCAGCGCCACATGTTGGGCAGGTAGTCTGATAAAATTCAGGCATTTTTGCCAGCGGGTTGCCAGAACCATCTGGTACCACATCAGTTGGCAATACAACCGGTAGCTGATCTTCCGGTACGGGTACCTGACCACAAGCATCACAGTTGATCATCGGGATTGGGCAGCCCCAGTAGCGCTGGCGCGATACACCCCAGTCACGCAGGCGGAACTGTACCTTGGCATTCGCCAGTCTTTTAGGCTCCAGTATTTCTACCAGCTTGTCGAATGCCTGCTGGTAAGTCAGACCATCCAGCACCCCGGAATTGATACTGCTACCTTCCTTGCTGCCATACCATTCCTGCCATTGTGTGGCTGAAAAGGCTTCTGCATCGGCTGGTTTGGCATCAATCACCTGCTTAATTGGCAAGTTGAAGGTGTTGGCAAATTCAAAGTCACGCTCGTCATGTGCTGGCACGGCCATCACAGCACCTGAGCCATAGCTCATCAGCACATAGTTGGCAATCCACACTGGCACCTGTTCACCAGTAATTGGGTGTAGCACGGATAAACCGGTAGGCATGCCTTTCTTTTCAGCGGTCGCCAGGTCTGCTTCGGCCACAGAGCCCATGCGGCATTCTTCAATAAAGGCTTGCAGGGTTGGATTGCCTGCTTCTGCATGAATAGCCGCCGCCTTGGTCGCTAAAGGATGCTCGGCTGCCACCGCGACATAAGTGACACCCATTAACGTGTCTGGGCGGGTGGTAAATACAGTCAGACCGTCGGCATAAATAGCCGTGTCCGCAGACGGGAAGGTCAGCTCCATACCGGTAGAGCGGCCAATCCAGTTGCGCTGCATGGTTAATACCTGTTGCGGCCAGCCATCATTGAGCTGGTCCAGGTCATCCAGCAACTCTTGCGCATAATCGGTAATGCGGAAGTAGTACATGGGAATATCGCGTTTTTCTACCAGTGCGCCGGAACGCCATCCGCGGCCATTTTCCACCTGTTCATTGGCCAGCACGGTTTGATCCACCGGGTCCCAGTTCACGGTAGACAGCTTGCGGTAAATCAGCCCTTTCTTGTAGAGCTGGACAAACAGCCATTGCTCCCAGCGGTAGTATTCCGGAGTGCAGGTTGCAATCTCACGCTTCCAGTCCACTGCCAGACCCAGGCGTTTGAGCTGGTTGCGCATATAGTCAATATTTTCAAAGGTCCACTTGGCAGGGGCCACCTGATGTGCAATCGCAGCATTTTCAGCTGGTAAACCAAAGGCATCCCAACCCATCGGTTGCAATACGGTTTCGCCTTTTAATTTGTAGTAACGGCTAATCACATCGCCAATGGTGTAATTACGCACATGCCCCATATGCAGCTTGCCGCTGGGGTAAGGAAACATGGACAGGATATAGCGGTGAGGACTGGCAACAACATCAGGCACGGCAAAGCTTTGCCGTGTTTCCCAGTCGGCTTGTACTGCGAGTTCTATTTGATTAAATTGATAGTCTGGATTGTTGGTGCTTGAAGTTGTCATAACCGCTTAAAAAATGCATGTGAAAACTAGTAGGCAAGCATAGCTTAATTTTCGTTATTTCGCGCGCTTTCACTGCCTACAAGTTCGTCTTTTGTATATTTTTTATCTAAGAGCATATCACTCTATGTGTCTAACAGACGGCTGGCAGTAATCAGTTGCAGCCATCTGTCATGTTTTTGGTGTAGGTGTTAATCCGTTCCGTACGCTGCTCTTCGGTCAGGTAAACCCGTTCACCCTTCTCGTCACTTTCATAAATGCGGCGTCCTGTTGCCATGGTGTCCACGGCATCTTTCAGCAACTTGCAGTCTTCCTGTTTTAGTCGTGGTTTTTGTGGGGTAGCTGCCGCGGTCTGGTTGTTGGCGGTCGCTTTGTTTGCGGTAGCGCTTACCGCTGCATTATCGCTAACAGGTGCAACCGGTTGCAGGTTGGTACGACTTCTCACCTCAACTTTTTTGGCACCAACAGCAGTGGCAGGAGGCGGGGTTTGGGTGTAATGGGTTGCGCCCTTGGCGTCCTGCCACTTGTATACCTGTTGCGCAAAAAGGCTGCTACTTAAACATGCTGTTAACAGTACCAAAATACTTGTACTAACTGGATGCTTGACTGCACGAAGGTTCATGGTTGTTCTCCCGTTCTACTACCTAAGAGCACGTGTTAGCGGCCAACAGAAGTGTCTATTGGACCTGGTGCTGCCGGTATGGTGGACTCCAGCCGTGTAGATGCACCCTCGACCGGAGCTGGTGCGCCATTCGGCTGATTTTGCAAAGGTATTGCTGGCGGTGTTGGCGTACTGGATGGTGCTGTAGGTACGATATCTACCAGTGCGCTTTTTTTAATATAGGCTTTTGGCGGCGGAGTCTGGGTGTAGTGGGTAGAGCCTGCATCATCCACCCATTTGTAGTATTTTTCAGCCGCTGCGGGAAAGCTGGCTAATAGGCCAATACTTAATATGGTCAGTGAGAATCCCTGCATGAGTCTGGTTTTATTATTGGCTTTAAACATACGATGGAACTCCTTTAACACATCGTGAAAACTGCTGATCTGACCGATCAGGAAGGTAACTGCAAGATAGCTAAAAAGATGAAGTGTATGCAAGCGGATTATAAGCGCTTTTGTTGGCTAATCGATATGATGTTGTGACCGGTGCCGCATATGCATCTGTATAATTTTCCCTGGCTATTATTACCGCCCTGCTTTTTTGGGACCATACGGTTTGGGCCTTAATCGGTGCGGGCGCGTTCCCTGGCGGCATTGACCGGTGAAACTTTATATTCGGTTGAACTGTAATGGTATTTGTTGGGAATCACTCTGGCATTTTCAGGAATGCTGCTAAAGCTGGTGCTTTCCTTGCGTGGGGAAGCAGCTGTTTGTTGCTCTGTAGCGTATGTACTGTTGTTATCCACTTGTACAGAAGTGGTGTCACTGTCTGTGCGTGGGGAGTCTACATTCTGATCTTGTGAAGTAATTTGCTGGCTGTTGATTTCTTCATAAGGAATATTGGTATCGGGCGGGGTTTGCGTATAGTGGGTACGGCCATTGGCATCATCCCATTTATATAATATTTGATGTGGCTCAATAGCATGTGTCAGGTTACTGCCAAGCAGACAGATAATGGCTGCAAGATGAGGCAGGAAAAACCGTACGCGTGATGACCTGATAGTGGAAGACATGTGCATCAACTCCTTGAATGCATATTGTTTTACCTGAACTTAAGCGATTGTTTAACAGGAATCAATCCTAAAAGCCCTTGCAGGCGACTGTTATGATGTTTTTTGTACAATCTGCCAATGCTGTCATGCGGTTTTTTGCTGTGGTGTACTGGCCGGGTTTTGACGGCACGCTAGTGATCAGTTCTGGTGCGATTTATAAGGTTTCAGGCAGATTGCCAGCATCTATCTGTTTTAAGCGCTTCCCTGCGTAGCTGGCTTGGGGTTTATACGAGAAATAGCTCAGATTTTCCTTGACTTTGTGTGCATTAAATAAAAGAATATTTGTTTTTCGAAAATAGAATGATTTGTACCGATCACCCTTCGGTTCAAACATTTTGCTTTGGTAAACCACCAACCCAAAATCGGGGAGGATGGATATATGGCAGGCGCTTTAACATCCCGCAAAGTGCCTGAACGGAAGCAGCATATACAACCTTATTTTGCTGCATAAGATGCAATTTGTTTGCACCGTCATCTTTTACCAAAGTTGTATGGTATCGGGCCTGTGTTTGAACACAAGCTGATGTGTAAAGTCGAGTTTATAAACTGCAGCATAATTTTTCTGCATGCACTTTTATACAGTGGGTATAAATAGCAGCATAAATTGTGCCAGTTACCACGTTAGGGTGAGTCAAGTTGGAACTTTTATCTGGTGGAGAAATGCTTATCCGCGCTTTGGCGGATGAGGGCGTTGATTGCGTTTTTGGTTATCCGGGCGGGGCAGTACTGCATATTTATGATGCACTGTTTCAGCAGGACAAAGTGCAACATATTTTAGTACGTCATGAGCAGGCTGCCGGCCACATGGCGGATGCATATTCGCGTGTTACAGGTAAAACTGGTGTGGTGCTGGTGACTTCTGGTCCTGGTGCAACCAATACAGTAACCCCGATTGCTACGGCATTTATGGATTCCATTCCAATGGTTATTATTTCCGGTCAGGTTGCAACGCACCTGATTGGGGAAGATGCTTTCCAGGAAACAGACATGGTGGGAGTGTCTCGTCCGATTGTTAAGCACAGTTTCCAGGTTCGCCATGCCAGTGAAATTCCTGGCATTGTGAAAAAGGCGTTTTATATTGCGTCCAGTGGCCGTCCTGGCCCGGTAGTGATTGACGTGCCAAAGGATGCGACTAATCCTGCGGAAAAATTCCCGTACGAATATCCTGAAAAAGTAAAGCTGCGTTCCTATCAGCCGCCTAGCCGTGGCCATTCCGGTCAAATCCGCAAAGCCATTGACGAGCTGATTAGCGCCAAGCGTCCGGTAATTTATACCGGTGGTGGCGTGGTGCAGGGTAATGCCGCCAAACTGCTAACAGAGCTGGCGCACTTGCTGGGCTATCCGGTAACCAATACCCTGATGGGCCTGGGTGGTTTTCCGGGTTCTGACCCGCAGTTCCTGGGTATGCTGGGTATGCATGGTACTTACGAAGCCAATATGGCCATGCACCATTCTGACCTGATTTTGTGTGTGGGCGCGCGTTTTGATGACCGCGTAACCAATAATCCTGCCAAGTTTTGCCCGGATGCTAAGGTTATTCACATCGATATTGACCCGGCCACAATCTCCAAAACCATTTTTGCGCATGGTCCAATTGTGGGCGCGGTAGAGCCTGTACTGGCTGAAATGCTGGCACAGTTGAAACAGATGGGTGTAAGCAAGCCAAATCCGGAAGCCATAGAACAATGGTGGAAGCAGATTAACGAATGGCGCAAGCGTCATGGCCTGCGTTATGAGCCTGCTAGTGACAATGAAATGAAGCCGCAACAGGTGGTTGAAGCCCTGTACAAGCTGACAGGTGGTAAAGCGATTATTACCTCTGACGTTGGCCAGCACCAGATGTTTGGTGCGCTGTACTACAAGTTTGATGAGCCAAGACAGTGGATTAATTCCGGTGGTCTGGGCACCATGGGCGTTGGTTTGCCATATGCGATGGCATGCAAGCAGGCTTTCCCGGACAGACAGGTTGTTTGTATTACTGGTGAAGCGTCGATCCAGATGTGTATTCAGGAATTGTCTACCTGTACCCAGTATGGTCTGAACGTAAAAATTCTGTGCCTGAATAACCGTGCACTGGGCATGGTGAAGCAGTGGCAGGACATGAACTACGAAGGTCGTCATTCCAGCTCTTATATGGAATCCTTACCGGATTTCAGCAAGCTGATGGAAGCGTATGGTCATGTGGGCATCCAGATTAAAAACGGTGATGAGCTGGAAGCCAAACTGGCTGAAGCGCTGGCGATCAATGACAAGTGTGTGTTTATTGATGTGTATGTAGATCCTAAAGAGCACGTATACCCAATGCAGATTGGTGGTCAGACCATGCGTGACATGTGGTTGGCAAAAGGAGAACGTACATGACAACCCGCCGTATTATTTCCGTTTTAGTTGAGAATGAAGCTGGTGCGTTGTCACGTCTGGTTGGTTTGTTCAGCCAGCGTGGTTACAACATTGAAACCCTGAACGTGGCACCTACGGAAGATGTGACATTGTCACGCCTGACGCTGACTACTTATGGTGATGACCATAAAATTGAGCAGATTACCAAGCAGTTGAACAAGCTGATTGAAGTGGTGAAGGTGGTTGACCTGTCTGAAGGCGCGCATATTGAGCGTGAACTGATGCTGATCAAACTGAAAGCACTGGGTGCTGCGCGTGCAGAGATCAAGCGTACTGCTGATATTTTCCGTGCCCAGATTGTGGATGTGACACCAACCACTTACACCATTCAGATTGCTGGTACCAGCGACAAACTGGATGGCTTTGTGGAAGCATTATCTGAAAATACCATTCTGGAAGTGGTGCGTTCCGGTGTATCCGGCATCGCCCGCGGCGAAAAAGTGTTAACCATTTAACTGATTTTAACTGAAATATTTTAAAGAATTTACTCGGAGACCCTACATGCAAGTTTATTACGATAAAGACGCTGACTTATCCATCGTTCAAGGTAAGAAAGTTTCTATCATTGGTTACGGCTCTCAAGGCCATGCCCATGCACTGAACCTGAAAGATTCTGGCGTTGACGTGACTGTTGGTCTGCGCAAAAACTCTCCATCGTGGAAAAAAGCTGAAAACTCCGGCTTAAAAGTTGCTGAAGTTGCTGCTGCTGTACAGTCTGCTGACCTGGTAATGATCCTGACCCCGGACGAGTTCCAGTCCCAGCTGTACAAAAATGAAATTGAGCCAAACATCAAGCAAGGCGCTACTTTAGCGTTTGCTCACGGTTTCTCTATTCATTACAACCAGGTTGTGCCACGCAAAGATTTAGATGTAATCATGATTGCGCCTAAAGCACCAGGCCACACTGTACGTTCCGAGTTCCAGCGCGGTTCAGGCGTGCCTGACCTGATTGCTATTTATCAGGATGCTTCCGGCAATGCCCGTAACGTAGCACTGTCTTACGCTTCTGGCGTGGGTGGTGGCCGTACCGGTATCATCGAAACTACTTTCCGTGAAGAAACTGAAACTGACCTGTTCGGTGAACAGGCTGTTCTGTGTGGTGGCGCGGTTGAACTGGTTAAAATGGGCTTCGAGACTCTGGTTGAAGCTGGTTATGCACCGGAAATGGCTTACTTTGAATGTCTGCACGAACTGAAACTGATCGTGGACCTGATGTTCGAAGGCGGTATCGCTGACATGAACTACTCCATCTCTAACAATGCAGAGTATGGCGAGTATGTAACCGGTCCTGAAGTTATCAACGAACAGTCTCGCGAAGCAATGCGCAATGCACTGAAACGTATTCAGACTGGTGAGTACGCCAAGCAGTTCATCAGCGAAGGTGCTTTGAACTACCCATCCATGCATGCACGTCGCCGTTTGAACGCTGCTCACGGTATTGAAGTGACCGGTGGCAAACTGCGTGCGATGATGCCTTGGATTCAAGCCAACAAAATCATCGACAAAGAGAAGAACTAAGTTTTAGTTTGACTTGATGTTGCAAAAGACCCCTGCTAGAAATAGCGGGGGTTCTTTTTTGGAAGAAGAAAAATGATGGTTAAAAAGATATTTAAGCTTGCAAATAACATGCTGTTTGTTTTGTTGATGATGGTTGCCAATAGCGCAGTGGCTGCGGGGCAGGGTATGCCTTTATCAGAAATAACAGGAACTTGGGGGCGTGAAGGGTGTACTTGGTATATACATACGATCACTTTTTCGAAGAATAAAGAGTTTCTGGAGGTTAATGATGACGAGAAAAAGTATTACTACTACATTGCAGGTAAAACTGATAAAGGTTTCAAAGTCGTTATGTTGGGTGAAGACAGGCTGGATTTAAATAATAATCCCGTGTATTGGTATATTGTGTTTAAAGATAAAAATACTTTTTATTGGCTCCGGTCGGATAGGAGCGTGAATGATTTAAGAGGGCCGGTGAGCCGGTGCTATAGTGCAAATGGTCTAACTCAACGTGAGCATCCTGCCGTTTCTAAGTAAACGTAAATTTGGTTTATTTATTATCTTGAGATTA
>JASLIR010000301.1 GCA_030152125.1 Alkanindiges sp. | reverse complement strand
GGAAAAGCATAGGCACGCTTGCTCTTTCGGCCCAAACCACGCCTATCACATCACACATATATTAAGTAGCACTTAAAAATATTCTGTTAACCCTTAAAAACCACTATTAGCCGACAATTTGCTCTGCTACCCTACAGGCACGTCCATGTCAGGCAGGAAAGCCCGCAACACGCAGGGACAGGCATGCCATGGACTAGCCGCACAAACATTTTAAGACCTCAACATAGCAAGCATTTATCTTTTAGAAAAAGGGAACACATAATGGCAAACTTTAAAAATGTCGCCGTGATTGGCGGGGGAATATCCGGGCTTTCCAGCCTGTATTACCTGATTGACCGTATCAACAAGACCGGCCAGTCGCTGATGATCACCCTGTACGAATCCAAAAATGCACTGGGTGGCAATGCAGAAACCGTAACGGTTGACCTGGGCCTGCTGGTGCAAGGCCAGACTGCCACCGCTTACCAGCGCTGGGCTGACCTGGGCGTAAATGACATGAACCTGACCGCCTACCCGGACACCGCCCAGCTGATGAAAACCGTGGGCTATCTGGATCACCTCAAGCCGCTGCAAAACACCGAATGCTACTGGTCAACCGATGGTCAGGTGGCACTGACCGATGATACCGACCTGAACTACGGGGTCAGTGACCCGGCCTTTAACCTGGGCTATGTAGATGGCGGCAAATTTTCCCTGCTGATTAAGGTAGTACATCAAACCGGACTGGATGCAGTGCAAAACCCATCCTTACCGACCAGCTACACCGTGGGCAACTTTTTTAGCGACTGTATCAGCCAGCCGCAAGCCGTGCTGAGCGCTGCTGCTGCAAAACTGAGCATTACTATTGACTGGCAGGACCCGGCGTTGAAGCAGCGCCTGATGAACATCCGTGACTGGATTTACTACCCGCGCATTTCTGCCATGTATTTTACCGACGACCGCGGCCCGGACGTGATGCCACTGGCAGCGCCGTTTAACTATTACCGCATTCAGGAAGGTGGCGACCAAGTACCACAACGCCGCTATTTCGATGGCGGTGCGCAAAAATGGCTGGAAATGTTATCCGCTTATATCCAGAGCCAGATGGTTTCTTCACAGGTACGTGTGACCATTAGCCGCAATAACCCGGTCACTGCGGTAAACCTGTCCACCAACCGGGTATCGGTACAAACTGCCCAAGGCAATACCGATTATGACCTGTGTATTATGGCAACCCATGCCGATGATGCCCTGCGCGTGCTGAATTTTGCGGGTGACCTGGCACCACAGGCCGACTTCCTTAAAAAGACCCTGCTCAAGGTACGCTATACGCAAAGTTATGCCGTATGCCATACCTATGCAGGCTGCATGCCGCAGAACAAAAATAACTGGCGTACCTATAACGTGCCGCTGCGCAGTGCCAGCCAGTCCAAGGCCTACAACATTCATTATGTGGTGAACCTGCACCAGAACGACCACAATACCCCGGCCTATGACCATGCTGGCCTGCCGCTGTACTTTGTGTCGCTGGTGGACAACTTGCAGGCTATCCCGCCACAGTCCATTCTAAACCGGGTAAGCACTGTGGAAGACCTGCCCGAGGAAGTGCGCGCGGTACTGCCAAAAGCCACCCTGCAACGCATGCAGAATACCGCACTGCATTCCGGTTATACCCACCAGATGGAGCAGGTGCCAGAAGGCTTGCAGGACAAGGCATGGACCATGTTCAAGCATAATGTACTGGATGCCAACTGTATGCAGGCACAAAACGACCTGCAGGCGTACCATGTGGAACTGGGTAAAATTATTGCCGCCGGCCAGTTACCGGCCTGCCGCCTGCTGTTTGCCGGTGGCTGGACGCATGGTGCGGGTTTGCATGAGCAATGCCTGCAACAGTCGCAGCAGATTAGCCAGTGGCTGGTGCCTTAAGCGAAGGCTTCAACGCCTAAAGAGAAAATCCCCTCTCCCTTTATGGGGAGAGGGCTAGGGTGAGGGGGCTGGATGAGATTGGTCCAACCCTTCTCATTCTGCAACCTCTTGCTGTTCAAACACCGCCAATAAACGTGGCGTCACTCCGCCCAGCCCCTGCTCAACCCCACGGGCAAAACAATCCTGCCATGCTTGCACACGCACACCATCTTCCGGTGCTTGCAGCCAGTCCGCATAAGCCTGCACCAGCTGGATAAAATGCTCACTCCAGGCACAGGGTTGCTGCGCGGTATACTGCTGCAAGCGTCCGATATAATCCCGCGCCTGCACAGGCTGTTGGCAAATTAAATAATACTCGGCCAGCGCCACATAGCAGCGGTAATAGTTATGCCCTACCGCACCTTTTTCCAGAATAGCAATGGCACTGCTGATGTCCTGTGTTGCCTGCGCTTGTCCGGCTTCATCTGTCCCACCCAGCAGTACTTTGGTACTTAAAATCCATGGGCCAATAAAGGCGTCACACTTTAACTGCTGCACTATCTGCCAGGCTTGTGCAATATGCTGTGCTGCTGCTTCAAACTGCCCTTCTACCCAGGCCAGCCGCACCAGGCTTTCCAGCAAAAAGGCCTCAAAGCGTATGGCCCCCATGGCCCGCGCCAGTTGCAGGCCCTGCTCTACCTGCTCCCGCGCCTGTGCATACTGGCACAGGGACAGTAATATCCAGCCAGCCGTCAGGCGTGACACTACTTCGGCACGGCGGTTGCCTACCCGTTTGCTAAGCGCAGCTGCGGTCACGGCATCCTGTAACGCGGCCTGTGTATCGCTAGCATAAATTTTTACCGTGGCCAGCATAAACAGGTTGGCAGTTTCAATTTCCAGTAGCTGGTGCTCACGCGCCAGCACAATACTGCGTGACAAATGCTCCTGTGCAGTTTGCATATGGCCCTGCGCATAACTGGCATCGCCCAGCCCGCCAAAGGAGCGCACACGGATTTCCTGCAGGCCACTCTTTT
>JASLIR010000247.1 GCA_030152125.1 Alkanindiges sp. | reverse complement strand
CACCGGGCTCAGCATACTGACAGCATGCGCCTGTCCTGCTGCCAGCCACACCGCATGCTGTGGCGGCACAATCCAGTGGCCGTGTACGGTTTCCACCAGCATGATGCCCTGTACCGCATATAGCAATTGCGCCCGCTGATGCTGGTGCATGGCAAAATGCTGGCCCTGCACATAGTGGGTTGCCATGCTGAACACAGGCAGGCTGTCGCTTTCAGCGGTATGAAAAGCGGCATTAAAATAGTTGGGGTCGGTTTGCACGCGGGCTTGGTTTTTTGCTGGATACTTTTGCGATAATGGATGAGATTCTGGCGTAATACAATCCTGCCGGCATCTGGCATACTGGCAGTACAGATCCTAGGCCCTAGTTGCCATGCACACTATTTTCTGTCCTTGTTTTTTTATGAAGTGATCAGGTGAGGTTTTATATGTCGGAACAACAGCACAGCCAGAGTCAGTCATTGCTGGACAGCATTGCCCAGTTAAGCGAGCGTGTGGCACAACTGACCCAGGCGGTCAGTGCCATTCGCCTTAACAGTGTGGTGCCAGATGCCAGTGTGCTGGATCAGGCCATGGCGTTCCGTTTTGAAAAAACCGAGGGCCTGCTGCAAAGCTCGGCGTTCATTCCCTTGCACCATCCGCAATTAATCAGCTTTGCCGAACTCAGTAATATTGACCGGCAACTGGATAAAATCCGCCAGAACACCCGCCAGTTTGTGCAGGGTTACTTTGCCAATAATGTGCTGTTGACCGGCGCACGTGGTACCGGAAAATCGTCGCTAGTTAAAGCATGTCTGAACGAGTTCCACCAGCATGGCTTAAAGATCATTGAGGTGGAAAAAAAGTTTTTAAATGATCTGCCACGTATTGTGGCGGCACTGAGCGCACGGTCGGAAAAGTTTATTGTGTTTTGTGATGACCTGTCCTTTGAGGAAGGGGATACCAGCTACTCCGGTTTAAAAACCGTGCTGGATGGTTCAATCGCCGGGCCGTCGAATAACCTGCTGATTTATGCAACTTCCAACCGGCGCCATTTGGTGACCGAGCACAACAAGGACAACCTGGAGTTTAATAAAAGCTCGGATGGCGAGCTGCACCCCGGTGATACCGTAGAGGAAAAGATTTCGCTGGCGGACCGCTTTGGCCTGCACCTGACCTTTTATGGTTTTAACCAGCAGGAATACCTGAAAACCGTGCAGCACTGGCTTAGCCGTTTTGGCTGGTCAGACGAAGATATTCAGGCGCAGGAAAAACTGGCCATCCAGTGGGCCACGCAAAAGGGCAGCCGTTCCGGGCGTATTGCCATGCAGTTTGCCAAGCAGGTAGCCGGGCAACGGCTGGCCGGGCAGGAGAGGGGGGGTAAATTTGCGGATGCACGTTCCACGTGGAACGTGCGAAAGAACTGAAACACTGGGTCAGTCCTTTCGCAAGGCGTAGGGCGGAGGGCCGTATAAAACAGGTAGCCCGGCTTATAGTCAAACTACAGTTGTAAATAGAATCTGCCTGGCAATATAGTGCAACTGCCTCTTCAAGCCCATGCAAAAATCGCCTTCGTAAACGAAGGCGATTTTTGCGTTTTTGATCTTATAAAGTAACGCCGGAATATTTTCTAAAAATCGAAGAACAAGCTTTTTCGGATGCCAAAAGGCGCTTTATCTACACCTAATCACTACCCATTTCTGTCCTCAACCGCGTAGCTTTGTCCGCGGTGCCTGCGGTAAATCTCGCGTACCCATGCACTGCCCGGATGGTCTTGCCATTGCAGTAACCAGTTTTCCAGGCTGGCAGGATAGGGGCGCGGAAAGGCAACGGGATACTGCTCCGGCAATACCAGGCAGAACAACAGGGTGGCTGCCGCAAGGTCGGCAATGCTGAACTGCTTACCCACCAGATAGCCTTCCGGCCCGCAACGCATCGCCACAAAATCCAGGGCTTCCTGCGTACGCTTAAGGCCTTCACGGGCACTGCCCTGGCTGATATGCATGTCCATTTGCATGATGGAGCGGGTAACTGCGAAAGTTTTGCGGTAAAGCTGCCTTGCCCATGTTGGGTAGCCAATAGAAAACAGACAGGTTGCGTACGCCGTTTCCGGCAGAAACGCATAAAAAAAGGCACGGCGTACAAAAGGCCCGCGTTCATCAAACCACTGTTGTAACTCAAGCGCCTGTTGCCGCAATTCGGGATCAGCAGGGTATAGCGGCTGCTGCGCAAAGTTCTGTTCGATATAGTCGATGATGGCCGCTGAGCCTTTGACGGTGGCCTGACCATGGGTGATGATGGGCATTTCCTTTTGCCCAAAGCGTAGCAGCAGTTGCGCAGCGTGTGGTCCGGGCAACACCGAATGCCGGATATGCGGAATGCCTTTATAGTCCAGCGCCCAGCGTACTTTTTCCGGGTACATCGACAGACGGAATTGCCACACCTCCACGATGGAAGCGGTTTTCTGATCATCCTGCATGCGCTTACTCCAGTTTTATTTTATGTAGAGGGTTTTATCGCTAACAGCCTGTTATTTCCTTTCTGTCTAACCGCACCGTTCAGGGCTATCTGGCCAGCATGGCCTTATCCGCTGCTGTCAGTTTAAAGTCGTTGATGTTCTGATCCTGTAATACCGGGTACATCAAGGCATAGGGTGCATTATTATGCTTTAAGCCCAGTGCGTGGCCAAATTCATGCGCCAGTACAATCCGTAATTCTGTCGGGCTGCCGAACTCGTAAATGTTAATTTGCCGCCCGTTATAAATTCCCTTTTCAAATTGACGCGGGCTAAAACGGCGGCGGTATTCCGCAACAGACTGATTAAAGTCGCTGACCTGCTGGTTAAGCTGGCGCGCGTTCTGGTTGACATCATCCACATGCTGGTTAAATTGTGCAATGGCCTGCTGTAGTTCCCGCTGCTCGGCATCCAGCGCTGTGCGCTGCTGGTTGAGTAACTGGCGGTTGTAGTCGTCAATATTACCAAGCACCCGCCAGTTTTCTACCGTGCGATTGTAGTTGTTGTAACGCTGCTGCAGGCTGGCTTCACGCAGGTCGATATCGCGCCGCTCGCGTTCCAGTTGCTGCTTTTGCTGCAGGTACTGGCTGGCATGCTGCTGCTGGTCTGCCTGGGCATGGTTCAGGTTGTCTTCTACATTCAGCTTTAGGGTGCTTTCGGCCTGGCGCTCATCATAAATCAGGTTTACCGTCAGCGCTGCAGAATCATCCTCTACAAATAATACCTGACCAGTACCCTGCTCCCAAATGGCAATGGCTTCCTTACACAGTTGTGCCAGTTGCTGCTGGGAAATACCAAAGCGCGGGTCTACCTGGCCAATGCGGTAACGCACGCGGCTATCCAGCGGATGCATCACCCGATCCAGTATGGGCCGTCTGTCACGTACTTCATTAGACGACTGGCTGTGGTAAATATAAAACACCACCAGCACGATAATAACAATTGACCAGAAACGCATTCATCAAGCCTTATGCTTTAATCCCTGTTTATCTGCCATCACTATAAATAAAAAAAGCACGAAAGAAAATCTGATGCAAAAGCTTTTCCAGCTTCAGAAAAAACAGTGACTCAGCATGTATCAAAGCTGCACACACGTGGAACAAACCTGCTTTACCCAAGCCTACAATTTGTGCACAAGAAATCATCATCAGGAACATGGCAAGGGAATATTTTAAAAGCACAGCACACCGTTGCACTGGGAGAAGAGATAAATGACACACATTAAAACTGCCGATAACGTAGCGCTTTATGTGAAGGACTGGGGCAAGGGAGAGCCAATCGTATTAATTCACGGCTGGCCCTTATCCTCAGACACCTGGGATTATATTGCCACGAAGCTGGTACAGGCCGGTTACCGGGTAATCAGTTATGACCGCCGTGGTTTTGGCCGCTCCAGTCAGCCATGGGATGGCTATGACTACGATACGCTGGCTGACGATTTAAAGGCAGTCATCACCGAAAAAAATCTGGATGGCGTCAGCCTGGTCGGCTTTTCCATGGGCGGTGGAGAGGTTGCCCGCTATTTAAGCCGGCATCAGGGTGAAAAAATAAAACGGGTGGCGCTTTTATCATCCGTGGTGCCTTTCCTGCTCAGAACGGAAGACCATCAGCAAGGAGTACCCAAAAAAGTATTTGAGGACATGATTCAGGGTTTAAGCAAGGATCGTCCGCATTTTTACAGCAGTTTCTTTAAGAGCTTTTATGGCTTTGGCATGCTGGATCATCCGGTAAGCCCTGAGTTTTTAAACTGGAATACCCAGGTAGCCATGCAGGCCAGTTTAAAGGCGACGCTGGATTGTGTAACAGCCTTCTCACATACCGATTTCCGCCCGGATCTAGCCAGTTTTAACTTGCCCACGCTTATTATTCATGGCAGTGCCGATAATACGGTGCCCATCGACATCACTGCCTTTGCCGTGAAGCAGGCTATGCCACATGCCACGCTGATTGAGTATGCTGGCGAACCGCATGGTATTCTGGCTACTGCGGCGGATCGTGTGGTGCAGGACTTATTAAATTTTCTTGCCACACATTAAGCAAAGTCGTGCACATCAAATCCGCTGCTTTATGGGATTTAAAGCAATAAAAAACCGCTCACGTGGAGCGGTTTTTATCGACTTTAGAAATTACTTCTTGTCGTCTTTTACTTCGGTAAACTCGGCATCTACCACACCGTCATCAGCAGGTTTTTGCTGTGCACCAGCATCCTGACCAAAACCGTTTGGATCAAAACCACTGGCATCACCAGCAGCAGCGCCACCCTGGGTTTGTTCATACACGCGTTGCATCAACGGCAGTGAAGCAGCAGACAGCGCTTCAATTTTCGCCTTGATGGCATCTACATCATTTTCCTTGGTGGATACTTCCAGTTCGGAAACAGCGGCATCAATGGTCGCTTTTTCTTCATCAGTTGCCTTGTCACCCAGGTCTTTAATAGCTTTTTGCGTGCTGTGGATCAGGCCATCCGCTTCGTTACGCACCTTGGCCAGTTCCTCGAATTTTTTATCTTCTTCGGCATTGGCTTCGGCATCACGGATCATCTGTTCAATTTCTTCATCAGACAAACCGGAGTTGGCTTTAATCTGGATGCTTTGCGCCTTGCCAGTACCCTTGTCCTTGGC
>JASLIR010000087.1 GCA_030152125.1 Alkanindiges sp. | reverse complement strand
GGTATCCTTAATCTTGGAACCATCAGTTTCCAGGCGCTGGCCACGAATTTGCAGGTAAAAATCGTTTTGTACCAGGTCGGCACCCACAATGGCTTTATAGGTATCTTTTTCACCCGCTTCAGCGGTAGTAAATATACGGTTTTTCTTCGGTGCTTTTGATAGTAACTGAACAACACCACCAATCGCATCAGAACCATACTGTACAGAAGCCGGGCCTTTCAGCACTTCAATTTTAGTAATATCGGTCGTGTCCAGATACTGGGTGCTGGTGATGGCAGAGGCTTGCGGGTTTAGACGTACACCATCTTTTAAAAACAGGGTGTGGCTAGAGTTAGTACCACGGGTAAATACAGAGGTTTGCTGACCGTAACCACCCAGTTGTACCACATTTAAAGCTGCTTCACGCTGTAATAGACCCGGTAAGTCGTTAACAGGTGATTGCTGAATGGTTTTTTCGTCAATCACGCTGATGCGGGCAGGCACTTTTTCAATGGCTTCAGGTGTTTTACTGGCGGTCAGCACAATAACCGGTAAGGTCTGTTCAGGTTGGGAAGGCTTGGCATCAGCAGCATAGGCGTGTGATACGGCAAAAACCGCTACTGCCAGTGCAGTCGGCATAACAATACGGGACATGATGAACTCCAGACATTCACCCCACGTGAATGCATCAGGTTATGGGTATGGCTTCGAGTCGGTCTCCAGACTGATGCGTGGCCGGCTTCTTTTAAAAGCTCACCAATCAATTACCTTCCCACTTAAAAATGTAAGCAGTGGCTGTTTATCAGGGCGATAAACCAATTGATTACAACGCAAATACTGTTGCGGGGGCAGTGCCGGATTTTCATCGGCTTCCCATTCTGTACGGGCTGATAAATAGCCATACAGAATTCTCTTTACGAGCACTCAAAGCGTGTTCAGTATAGGGAGTGTATCAGTTTGTTTCAATGATTGTTTAAGGCAGGAGTCGTTGGAGCAGGCTTGGCTTGCTATACAAACCAAGTTTTTTCAGTAGCTTAATATAATAAAATCAGCACATATCAGCGCATGAAAGGAACGCGGCGGATACGGTCAAATACATCGCCAACGGCAGACAGTTTATCAATCGCATCACTCATTTCAGCAATCACCTCAATGTTGTCGGTGAGGGCTGCAATTTTGGTCAGTGAGTCGTGCATGGAGGCAATGACTTCCACACTTTCTTTGAGTTTGGCGATTTCTTCAATGGTGGGCCGCATGCCGGAAATGTTGCGTACATCATCACCCAGGCTGGCGAGCTTGATGACGGTTGGTGCTATAAACGCAATGGCTTCAACATGCTTGGTTACATGGGTCAGTTTTTCGATATTTTCGGTCAGGCCGGAAATTTTTTCTACCGAACCGCTAATGGCCGCAATGGTTTCAATGTGACGGCTAATACTAACAATCTCGTTAACAGCCACCCGCATGTCGGCAATATTTTTAATATCCCGGGTGACATCATTCAGGTCAATAATCATTTCCAGTGAAGCACGAACCACCAGCACAATAATTAAAAAAACCACGGGTGATACCACCAGAAACAAGCCACCCCACAGCATGGAGTGCTCAAAACCGTACATCACCAAAAAAACTGACAAACCGGCAGCAGCCAGCATAAACAGGCCATACATCACTGGCAGCAGGCTAAGCGCTGTTATTCTTTGCGAAAACGAAAAGTTTGCCAGGATTTTCAGGGCGAGCTGTAATGAGCTGAGTGCCTTTTTCATATTGTGCACCAATCACAAGGATGACGTACCATAACACTAAATTTCCCAAAAGCAGGCAAATCAGGTTAGACAAACCAACCTGTTGCAATTTTGCCTGTAAATATAAAAGATCTAAACAGGGCTTGTTAAACATTCATAGGTGAATTGTGTTGTAAGCTAAAACCTCATCATACTGCGTTATGAAACTTGGCAATGGTCACTCCCTTGCCAAGTTTCATAACGCAGTATGATGAGGTTTTAGCAACAACCCTTCGGGACAGCGGCATTTTTTGACACCACAGCGGTTGAATAGCTCGCTTAGCACGATTAAACCTCGCTATGCATGCCTTGTGTCGTCTAAAAAATGCCCTCTGGCACAACCATATATGAAAGTTCAGCAAGCCCTAATAATTTAAGTGAATATTCCAATACATTTGCTGTGCGCTCTTGTATCATTAGCTGTTTGACGCACGCATTTGCGAGTCACATATTAGGATAAAGTGGCGTTTCAGTAATTGGCATATTTCTCCAATTGTTGAAAGATGGAGCCAACAACCATATGTATTGTTGTGACTACAGTCTTTTATCACAGGTAGTCATGCTGCAACAGGGAAATCCTTTATACGAGTCCCATTGATCATATGCAACTGCCTGCGCTGGCTGGCCATGGCAGGCAAAGAGGTAATGTATGTCCATCAACACACGTACACGGGTTAAAATTTGCGGTTTAACCCGGGTGCAGGATGTGCGCTGTGCGGTACGGGCTGGAGCAGATGCGATTGGTTTTGTATTTTATCCGCCAAGTCCACGTGCAGTGACTGCGGCACAGACAGCTGCGCTGGTTAGCGCCATACCTGCTTTTGTGCAGGCGGTAGGGCTGTTTGTAAATGCCTCTGCTGCGGACATTGCTGCAGTGCTTAAACTGGTACCACTGGATTTGTTGCAGTTACATGGCGAGGAAAGCCCGGCACAATGCAGGGAAATTGCTGAACATACTGGCCGGCGCTGGGTGAAGGCGCTGGCAGTGAAGCCGGATGTGGATATTGCGGCGCAGATTGAACAGTATGCGCAAGCTGGTGCCAGTGCCATTTTGCTGGATGCATGGCACCCGCAGTTAAAAGGTGGCACAGGCCAGTCCTTTGACTGGTCGGTATGGCCGCAGAGTGAGATTCCCCTGATTTTGGCTGGCGGTTTAAACCCGGAAAATGTTACGCAGGCGATTGCCCAAACCCGGCCCTATGCGGTTGATGTGAGTGGCGGTGTTGAGGCCAGCAAAGGTATTAAAGATCATTTGTTAATAGAACAGTTTATGCGAGGAGTACAGCATGGATAATCCGTCCAACGCGATTAACTATTTCGATTATCCAGACAGCAAGGGTCATTTTGGCGTGCATGGCGGCCGTTTTGTATCCGAAACATTAATGGCTGCACTGGAAGACCTGGAGCGCCTGTATTTCAAGATGAAGGACGATCCGGAGTTTATCCGCGAGTTTGACTATGACCTGGCGCATTATGTGGGGCGCCCAAGCCCGTTGTACCATGCCGAGCGCTGGAGCCGTGAACTGGGTGGTGCACAGATTTACCTGAAACGTGAAGATTTGAACCACACCGGCGCACACAAGGTAAACAACACCATCGGGCAGGCACTATTAGCCAAGTTATCCGGTAAAAAGCGCGTGATTGCCGAAACCGGTGCTGGACAGCATGGTGTAGCGACAGCGACCATTGCTGCACGCCTGGGGCTGGAGTGTGTGGTGTATATGGGGGCGGAAGACGTTAAGCGCCAGGCTATGAATGTATACCGTATGCGTTTGCTGGGTGCGCGGGTTGTGGCGGTGGAAAGTGGCTCCAAAACCTTAAAAGATGCCATGAACGAGGCCATGCGCGACTGGGTGACCAATGTAGACAGCACCTATTACATTATTGGTACGGTGGCTGGCCCGCATCCGTACCCGCAACTGGTGCGTGACTTCCAGTCCATTATTGGTCGTGAGGCACGCCGCCAGATTCAGGAAATGACCGGCAAGCTGCCGGATGCACTGGTCGCCTGTGTGGGTGGTGGCAGTAATGCGATTGGCCTGTTTTACCCATTTTTAAATGATGCCGGCGTTAAAATGTACGGTGTAGAAGCTTCCGGTTACGGCATTGAAAGCGGCAAGCATTCAGCACCCCTGAATGCAGGCCGTATTGGGGTGCTGCATGGTAACCGTACCTACCTGATGAGTGATGACCAGGGCCAGATTATTGAGACCCACAGTATTTCTGCCGGTCTGGATTATCCGGGCGTAGGGCCGGAGCACAGTTTCCTGAAGGATATGGACCGGGTGAACTATGTGCCGATTGATGATGAAGAGGCGCTGGCCGGTTTCCGTGACCTGACCCGTATCGAGGGCATTATTCCTGCACTGGAAAGCAGCCATGCGATTGCCTACGTGACCAAGCTGGCACCGACCATGTCGAAGGATCAAAGCATTATCATGTGCCTGTCCGGCCGTGGTGATAAAGACCTGATGACCGTGGCGAAAATTGATGGTATCAAGGTGGAGTAATTCTATCTGCTACCGATGTAAAAATGCCGTCGACATGACGGCATTTTTTATGCGGGTCAGATAACGATATCAGCTGGCAGGCTGCTCGCTGAGGCGCTCGCGCCAGTTAGGTGCAAAATGGCTAATGGCCGCATCCAGGCACCAGGCTGGGCCAATCAGCAGGAATTGCAGGTCTTTAAAGAAAGAGGGCTTTTTGCCTTCAACTTTATGCCCATAAAACTGGCCAATCCATGCCAGCACAAAAATGCCTACATAAAAACTGGAACCCACCGGCAGCCAGCTAATCAGCAATACCATCAATAGCAGTAATACACTCATTGCCATCAGCAGGGGCAGGGATAGGCGTGCGTAAAACAGCAGGGTTAGTGCCAGCAGTACAATCGTCATCACGGTGCTTAGCTTCCAGCTAACGCCAATGATGGAAAACAGAATGGCAGGCACACACAGCCAGTGGATGCGTTTGTTGGTTATATTACGGTGGCTTTCGCTGTATTCGTCCAACCATTGTTGTAGGGTGCGCATAATCAGCTCTTCTTGCTTCCTGAGAGTGGGTGAACGATGACAGATGTTCTGCCGGAAATCAAGCGGGCCACTTTCAAGGACAGGGGCAAAGCGGAAGCGTGCAGGGTGCAGGCAATAAAAAAGCCATCTGTGTAGATGGCTATAAAAGGAGTAACCCGAAAAGGAGTAACTTGGATGGATTCTATTACTTAGGAGACTCTATACGCTCAATAGTCACATTACCCACGCCTTTTTGGGTAATACCCAGTTGGCTGGCTGCAGCGTAAGACAAGTCCAGTACGCGGTTACCATGGAAAGGACCACGGTCATTCACTTTAACCACTACACTTTTACCGTTAGACTGGTTGGTCACACGGATATAGCAGTTAAGTGGCAGGCTGCGGTGTGCAGCAGTCAGTGCATACATGTCAAACTGGTCGCCATTGGCAGTTTTACGGCCATGGAACTGGCGGCCATACCAGGATGCCATACCGGTTTGCGAGAATTTTTTAACCGCTTGAGAAGCAACCGAGCTTAAACGGTTGATGATGCTGCTGTCTTCATCATCATTTTTGCTGCTGGCAGCTACTTCAATGCGGGCAGGCACGTTTTCAACTTTGGTGCGGCTACCGGCAGTTTCAGTAATGCTTAAGGCCAGTGGCGTAGTGCCGGAAGCTGCTTTAGGCTGTGTGTCAGTTGCAGCAGCAACACTGCTTGCCGGTGTATTCATTTTGAATAAGGCCGAGCTTACATTCTGGCCATCACGGTCCAGAACACGATTGGCCAGGCTGGCAGACTCAATACCGTTTGCCAAAGGCTGGCTTTGTACCAGTTCAGCATTGGCATTGGCAGCCAGGGTAATGCCAATCGAAAGGGTCAGTATATTAAATACAGATTTTTGCATGCTTACATCGCTCCAGTGGGCTCTGTCATGCAATTTTCATCCATAGCAACCTACTTGTTAGGGATGAAAATTGAACAGATAAATTGCCACGTGATATGTCGTCAGTTCAATCTACAAGGCCGATAATAGAGATCGAAATTAGCGCTTGTCCAATAAAAAATACTGTTTCTGTACAAAACAACTGCTTTTATTTACTTTTTTGATCAAAAAACAATCAATAATGTAACATTATATTTCAAAAATAAGATTTTGCTGAATTAATAAGCGTCCCGCCTTAGCGGGACACGATTGCCTCGCCTAATTGCCATACCGCAGTGGCATATAAACGGCTACGGTTGTAGGTGGTGATCACCTGATAATTCGGATAGGTGATCCAGTAAATAGGGCCATTACTGTCCATCAGGCGCACGCCGTTGACCATTTGCAGCGGGTCAATACTTACGCTGCTGTCCAGTGGTGTAAGCCCCAGCAAGGCCAGTTCACCCGCCGGGCGCGGCTGGGTCAGGTCTTTTGCTACCACCTGATTATCATCTGATCCCTGATAGCGTGCGCGCAAGCCGATAGGTTGAGCGCGTTGCCAGCCTTTTTCAGCCAGATAGTGCGCAATGGAGCCAATGGCGTCTTCGGCACTGTTGCTGATGTCAACCTTGCCGTCCTTGTTAAAATCCACTCCCAGCAGGCGAATATTGCTGGGCATAAACTGTGGATAGCCGATGGCACCTGCGTAGGAGCCTCTAATACTGTCAGCGGCAACCCCTTGCTCCCTGGCTAATACCAGCAGCGCAGCCAGTTCATCACTAAAGTATTCAGCACGGCGCGGGTAGCCGAAGGCCAGGGTAGATAACGCATCAATGGTCCTGAAGCTGCCTTTGTTTTGTCCAAAGCTGGTTTCTACCCCTAAAATGCCCAGAATGATCGCCTGTGGCACGCCATACTGTTTCTCGGCCCGGTTTAGCGCATCGGCATATTGCTGCTTAAAACGCACGCCACGGCCAATGGTGGCATCGGTAACGAATTGTGGGCGGTATTCATACCATTCCTTGCTTTCACCAGGTTTGGTCATAATAGACAGAATACGGTCAATGCGGGTGGCGCTGCTCATGGCTGCATCCACTTGCTCGCCCGTGAACTGGTATTGCTGCTGCATTTTGTCGCGAAAAGCGGCGTAATTCGGTTCGCTTATAAAATCATTGGCCAGACTGGCAGAAGACAGGCCACCAGCCAGGATGAGGCCCAGGAGTGTATTGAAGGGTGCTGTATTCAGCTTTTTTAATGCATGCGCTGGCATTGTCGTTTCCCAAAAAAATGTTGACTCAAAAAACGTTGCTTAATGATGTGTATGAATGGACATCAACAGGCCAAAACCGGCCATTAAAGTGATCATGGCGGTACCCCCATAGCTCATAAATGGCAAGGGCACACCGACTACT
>JASLIR010000038.1 GCA_030152125.1 Alkanindiges sp. | reverse complement strand
TCTGCAATTATGTGGAATATGGGCACCTGGTATTTTGGTATTCCGGCTTCCAGCTCGCATACGCTGATTGGCTCCATCGTGGGTGTGGGCTTAATGAACCAGCTATTGGCACCGCCTAATGTAGCCACCAGTAGCCTGGACTGGACCCAGGTTGCCAAGGTAGGCACCGCGTTAATTGCTTCGCCGCTGATTGGTTTTAGTGTGGCTGCCATAGCCTGACGGAGTTTGCGTAAGGTTTTGCAGCGTAAGCCTGAATTGTTTCAGCCACCACAAGACAATGCGCCGCCGCCATTCTGGATTCGCTGCATCCTGATTTTAACCTGTACCGGGGTTAGCTTTGCGCATGGTTCCAATGATGGGCAGAAGGGCATGGGGCTGATCATGCTGATCCTGATTGGTATCGTACCTTTATCCTATTCCCTGAACCGGACTATGGATGAGTCGCAGGCGCAGACCTTTGCAGCTATTTCAGAAAAAGCCTCTACGTTATTGTCTGATGCACGTTATTACGACATGCCGGATGACCATGCGCGTAAGGTGGTTACGGAGTTTTTACAAAGCCACGAAAAGACTACGGAGTTATTGCCGGCGATTAGTGTATTGGCACACGAGGTAGGTTCTGATGTGGCACGTTTTGGCTCACTAAATAAAGTACCAAACGAAGAGACACGCAATCTGCGCAATGACATGTATTTAAATGCCACGGCTTTAAAGCAGTTGACCAAAAGCGGTGAGCTGAGCTATCTGGAGCCTGCGGATCAAAGCATGATCAAAGCCTACCGTGAACAGCTGGACAAGGCTACCCAGTTTATTCCTATCTGGGTGAAGGTGGCAGTGGCGATTGCGCTGGGTATGGGTACCATGGTTGGCTGGAAACGGGTAGTGCGTACCGTTGGTGAGCGTATTGGCAAACAGCATTTAACCTATGCACAGGGTGCAACGGCGGAAGCGGTGGCCATGACCACCATTAGTGTGGCGGATGCTTTTGGCATGCCGGTAAGTACCACCCAGGTGGTATCCAGTGCGGTAGCCGGTACCATGGTGGCTAACAAGGCTGGCTTACAGGTGCGTACTATTAAGATGATTTTATCGGCCTGGCTATTAACCTTGCCGGTTTCTATTGCCTTGTCAGGCAGCCTGTACTGGCTGTTTAGGCAGTTCGTTTAATTTTATTGTCATAATCATGTCAAAGCCCAGTGCCATACTGGGCTTTTTAATACTTAAGTTTTAATAAAACTGGCTATAAATAAGAAACTTAAATTTCAAATAATACTTTTGTCACAAATGTCATCTTACTGTCATAAAACTTTTACACAATGACTGCAACCAAAAGGCTAACTAGCCTTGGGCACAAGGCCTGATGCAGGTATGCACAAAGTTTTGGGCTTTAACTTTTTGATTTTGACTTGGAAATAAGAGGGTTCGTAATGCGCCTCACACAACGTACATTAGGTATCGCAATCACTGTTGCTGCTGGTTTAAGCGTTGCTGCGCCGGTAATGGCTGCACGTGACACCATTCAAATTGCAGGTTCTTCAACTGTATTGCCATATGCCAGTATTGTTGCAGAAGAGTTTGGTAACACATTCCCACAATTTAAAGCCCCTGTAGTTGGCTCTGGCGGTTCCAGTGCTGGCTTAAAACAATTCTGTCAAGGCGTTGGCGACAACACCATTGATATCGCTAATGCTTCCCGTCCAATTAAAACTGCGGAAGTTGAAGCCTGTAAAAAATCTGGTGTAACCAAGATTCATGAAATCAAAGTAGGTTATGACGGTATCGTATTTGCGTTTGATGCTAGCAAAAAGCCATTTAACCTGATGCCTTCTCACCTGTATGCTGCTCTGGCTGCACAAGTACCAAGCAAAGACGGCAAGCTGATTCCTAACCCGTTCACACGCTGGAACCAGATCAGTAAATCCCTGCCGGATCAGGAAATTACCCTGGTAATCCCTGCTTCTAACCACGGTACCCGTGAAGTGTTTGAAGAGAAAGTGGTTAACCCTGGCTGTGAAGTATACGAATACATCCGTGGCCTGGATGATGCTGAAAAGAAAAAAGCCTGTACTACTTTCCGTAAAGATGGCCGCGTAGTTGAAATTGCTGGTGACTACACTGAAACACTGGCACGTTTGAAAGCTAACCCGAATGCGATTGGTGTGTTTGGTCTGGGCTTCTATGACAAAAACCGTGACCGTTTGAAAGTTGCTACCGTAAATGGTGTAACCCCAACAGAAGCAACTGTGGCCAGCGGCAAATACCCAGTATCCCGTCCATTGTTCTTCTATGTAAAAGGTCAGCATATTGGTGTAGTACCTGGCATTCAGGAATACACCAACTTCTTCCTGAGCGAGAAGATTTCTGGTCAGGGCAGCAAACTGCAGGAATCTGGCCTGATTCCTCTGCCTGCTAATGAGCGTGCTAAAGCTTTGGCTGATTTCAAAGCACGCAAGTCAGTTCAGTAATTTTTTTAAGCGGGGGCTGGAGCTTGCATATGCACGGCTCCGGCCTTTTGTGTTGTAAGTGAACAGTAAAAATTTAAGCAGCATTTAAGAGTTAAGCATTTGACCGTTTTGCTGGAGAAATTATGAATTTAATGCTGATTGGCATTTTGCTGATATTGATTGCGTTTGCATACCAATGGGGTTTGTCGCGCAGTAAGTCGATAGCAGGCAAAGGAAATAGTAGTCGGGGTTTGCATTCTCGTCCGGGGTATTATGGTTCCCTGGTTGCTTTATGGTGTGGTATTCCGGCCTTGCTGGTGCTGGTAATATGGACACTGGTAGAGCCAAGCGTGATTCGCCATACGGTAATGAGCTCGCTGCCGGCGGATATTGCAGCCAGTACCAATGCGGTGCAACTGGATATTCTGATTGACCGTTTACAAAATATTGCTTCCGGCTATGGGGTGAATGATACACCGCTGGCTTATGAAGTTGCTGCAGCACAAGAATTAAAACAAGTTCAATCCATCGGGTTATACGCAAAAATTGCTGTTGTGCTTTCCTTTGCCATTCTGGGCCTGGTGTATGCACAGCGTAAAGTATCTGCCCAGTTAAGGGCACGTAATCACGTAGAAATAGCGATTAAAGTTGTTTTAGCCCTGTGTTCCGGCGTTGCTATTCTGACCACCCTCGGTATTGTGATGTCCATGCTGGGTGAAGCCATTCACTTTTTCCATTTTATTAGTCCTGCCGACTTCTTCTTTGGTACTGAATGGAACCCGGGCTTTAGCAGCACTGGTGATTCGCATGGTGAATATGGTGTGTTACCACTGTTGTGGGGCACCCTGATGATCACCATCATTGCGATGCTGGTTGCAGTGCCAATCGGTTTGATGGCTGCTATTTATATGGCTGAATATGCCTCACCACGTTTCCGTTCCATTGCCAAGCCAATTCTTGAGATCCTGGCTGGTATTCCTACCATTGTATATGGTGTGTTTGCCATTATGGTGGTGGGGCCATTCCTGTCGCTAATTGGCGAGCTGGTTGGTTTGCATATTAATGCCACCAGCGCCTTAACGGCTGGTCTGGTAATGGGCGTGATGATTATTCCCTTTGTATCGTCACTGTCTGACGACATCATTGTGCAGGTGCCACGTGCCATGCGCGATGGTTCCCTGGGGTTGGGCGCTACCAAGTCTGAAACCATTAAACAGGTTGTATTGCCTGCAGCGCTGCCCGGTATTATGGGGGCTTTCCTGCTGGCCGTTAGCCGTGCGATTGGCGAGACCATGATTGTGGTACTGGCAGCGGGTAACAGCCCGGTATTGCATGCTAACCCACTGGAAGCGGTATCTACCGTAACTGTAACCATCGTGAATCAGCTGACAGGGGATACTGACTTTGCCAGCCCGCAGGCTCTGGTTGCCTTTGCCTTAGGTTTGACACTGTTTGTGATTACCCTGGGATTAAACGTTATCGCGCTGTATATCGTGCGCAAGTACCGTGAGCAATACGAGTGAATACATCAAATATTACTACTGAAGCGGATGTTGTGGCATTACAGAAAGCTAAAGAGTTGCGTCGCAGCCGTATTGAGCGCTCTTTATCACGTCGCCATGGCAAGGAAAAGCGGTTCCGGTTTTATGGTCTGGCAGCGGTGTCTGCGGGCCTGATTTTTGTGACCATCCTGTTTGCCAGTATTTTTGCCCGCGGTTTTCCGGCATTCTGGCAATCAACCATTCACTCTACGGTATTTTTAGACCCGAAAGTGGTTGCGGTACCTGCAAAACCTGTACTTGCAGCGGGTGAAACACCGGCAGCATTCAAACAGCGCGAAATTGAGTGGCAAACCAAGCTGGGTATGGTGGATTGGGATACGCTGTTGCAAAACAGTATTATCAGCAAGCACCCGGAGCTGGAATCACAACGTAATTATGTCGGTCGCCTGTTTAGCAGTGGTGAGGCCTATGTATTGCGTGACAAGGTGATTGCTGATCCAACGCTGATTGGCCAGAAAATTGACATGAAGTTTCTGGCGGATGCCAACGTGGATGTATGGCTAACCGGTAAAATTGACCGCAGCCTGCCAGATGAAGAGCAGCAGCTAAGCCCT
>JASLIR010000472.1 GCA_030152125.1 Alkanindiges sp. | reverse complement strand
TCAACGAACCATCTTCTTTAGCTACGATGAAAGGAGTGTATCCTCCTAAAATACCTTTTCCACTATCACCAGTTTTTATATACTCTAAGCTATTAATATAAAACAACCAGCCTATATCAACATCTTCTATACCATTATGCATAATTGCGAGCTCAATATTTTGACGTACATCTTCATTAAGTTCGGCCACCAGGTTATCAGCAATCACTCTGGCATAATCTAACTCTATCATTTAATTTCCCTCTTATTCCCTTAACATCCAAAATTATATATCGCCAGGACCCCTTTCATCCTTTGCTTTCTGGCTCAGCAAGAACAAATCGTGCTCATCTTTTGTTAGTCGATAATACTCTTCATAATCCAACAAGTGGTTAGTGGGCGAAAAAGATATATAATACTCCCCTGTTATTTTCTCATATCCAATGCTATACCGACCCTCAACTGAAAGTAGCTCATCAATAAAATGAAAACTCTTTTTTACCCCTTAACATGAATTACCATTATTCTGCTATTTTAATTTCTGAAAAATCAATTACAACGTCATAGCTTTCATTCCCAGAAAGGTAAAAACCAACCCCTTTATTAATCTGCATCGCTTCTTTAAGTAGATCAAAAAACTCGCTAGATACTGTTAAACTATTTCCTAAAATTTTATAGTTACGCGCAATAAAACTCTTTTCGTTATTTATAGTGAGCTTTTTAGGTTGTAAAAACTCGAATTCAATACAGTCATCCTTCCATAAGAATACCCACCATGACCGTACATACTCCCCATATTTTTGCTCCAGTACCTCATCGTACATATCTTCCCTTTCTCTTGCCACCTCAAACAAGATGCTTTCTTTTTCTCTGTCTATTGTCCAGTCTCGCGGGTAGTAAATTTTAAGCCTAGCATGAGCATTAATATATAACTCTCTATCACTTAAATTTATTTTTTCATTTATAAAAGCCATAACTTCCCCGCAAAAACAACTTAAAATAACTGCACTTAACTCGGCGCCTCGGCTCTTCAGTCAATGCCCTGTCACTCATCCTGCTTCAATCACGGCAACACACTCCACCCCGGCCGCTGCGGCATACCGCGCTGTAACCAGCTATCATATTGCAGCATGATATTCAGGTAATCCAGCGCTGCCACACCGGCAATAATCACTATGCCAAATGCGAGTGGTATCAGCCAGTGCCAGCTGGCTGTTAACTGCCGCAGGGAATATAAGGCAGCAGGCACCACCGGCACATATACCCAGTACAGGGAAATTCCGCTATGGTTGCCCGCCCTGTTAATCAGGAACACGTAATAAACGATACCCCACGCGACTATTACAAGCATCATGGCTAGGCGGTAAGCATTGGCTATCATTGTTGCTCATCTTTTTTGTCTATATATGCAGCTGATTATAAATATACCTGCTTGTAATAGAGAATGCCTGTACAACAAAAAACGGCTGTACCTGCTTACACGTTACACCGCGCTTGACATTGCCTCCGCCTTACTTTAGAAACTTAAACTGATTCATGGATGTAGCAGGCCTCTTTGAGCTTTTATTTACAACTGCTCAACAAGGCCAACAAAACAAAAAAGTGTTGCCGGATTAGCAACGCTTCTCAAGCTGGCAAGCTGCCCGAAGCAAGGAAAATGTCATCATGCCCGATCACGCTGTGCCACAGGGAATCCGCCTGCCCCTGCTTAGGAAAAGGCTGCAAATCTCCTACAGCTTTACCCCTGCACAAAAATGCCTGCTGACCATTGCTACCGGTTACCCGATTTTTCTCACACTGGCTGTGTATCTGGCCAGTACCATCACCCAGCCGGGTATCGAAAATATCACCCGCCCTGCCCTGATGCTGGGCTTGCTGCTGCTATATGCCGGCATTGTACTGATATTTAGCCTGCTGGCCGTGCGCCTGTGGCAGCAACGGCATGATGCTTCGCCCAAAATGGCCAGCAGCTTTACCGTGGTCATTTTAAGTGTGATTGGACTGGTATCCTTTGGCATTTCTACCGGGGCCTATACCTCCCCCGCTGCGCCTTCTACCATTCTTGCCTTGCTGGTAGGCCTGGCGCTGCAACCGCGCTACATTGTGGTGCTGGGCTTTGTGCTGTCGGTGGTGGGGCTGGCGCTGTACGGCACGCTGTCTTTTGCTGGTTTAGTCCCGTATGCCCCGCTGTTTGTAGCCGGTACATTTGTGGATGGCCAGCCGGTGGCGTGGTGGTACAACCTGCGCCAGCTGATGCTGTATGGTGGCCTGATAGAATCGGTTATTTTAATTTTCGGGCTGTTTCACTGGATAGACTACCGTCGTTCCCTGCTGGAAACCGCATCGCGCACCGACCATTTAACCGCGGTTGCCAACCGCCGTTATTTCATGCAGCGCCTGCACAATGAAATCCAGCGCCACCACAAACTGCATACCCCGGTTAGCCTTGCCCTGTGCGATGCCGACCACTTTAAGGCCGTTAACGATACCTATGGACATCATGTTGGCGATGAAGTACTGGTGAAGATTGGCCAGCTGCTAACCCAGGTACGCCGCCCGGTGGATACCGTTGGGCGGCTGGGTGGCGAGGAATTTGCGCTGATCCTGCCGGAATGCAACCGGCATCAGGCGGCACAGGTGTGCGAACGGCTACGGCTGCTGTTGCAAGACCATGTTTTTTATATAGATGGTCAGTCGCTACGGGTGACGATCAGCATTGGCGTAGTGGAATGCAGCCAGCACAGTGCCGAGCAGTTGCTACAGGCGGCAGACCAGCACCTGTATGCGGCCAAGACACAAGGGCGCAACCGTGTGATAGACAGCATCAACCAGCCGGGGCACGCATGATCATCAAACCAATCCGGCAACTGCTGCTGGACATGGAAGCCCTGCTTACCCAGCGTAACCACGCTGCGGGAGTGGTATTTGTAGCCATCACCGCCTTTGGCATGAACACCCTGCTGCTGGCAGTTCAGGGGCTGGCCATGTACTGGCCTACGGTTGGCCAGTATTTTAACCAGTCCCTGCTGTTTTATGTGCAGCTCAGCTGTGTGGCACTCGCGGCGTTTTATATCAGTGTTGCTACGTATTGCTGGCAACGCAGGCATGTATCAGAGCATTTTCCACTATCGGCGCTGTTGTTAAGCACGGTTATTCTGGTAGGTGCCACCCTGTGCACCCTGCTGTATGGTTTAAAGGACACCCCACTGGTTATTTCCCTGGTGGGTGCCATCGCCCTGACCCGCATGTGGTTTTCCACCCGCATCCTGTTACCGGGCATTATCCTGAGTGCCGGGCTGATCATTGCCAGTGAAATCCTGGTATCCAGCGGCATACTGCGCTATGCCCCGCTGCTTACCCATCCGGTGATGACCAGCGAAAGTGTGGAACTGTGGTGGCTGATCTGGGCTGCGGTACTGTTTAACCTGGTCAGCCTGTTTATGTCTGCACAGCTGTTTTTTGTATTCGAGCTGATAGAATGCAACAACCTGCAGCTAAAGCAGCTGGCACTGCAGGATGGCCTGACCAGCCTGTAT
>JASLIR010000443.1 GCA_030152125.1 Alkanindiges sp. | reverse complement strand
AACCTATAGCACCACCTATCGATACAGCGCAATTTGTCGACCAGCCGCTGATTGCGACCACAGCCTTGCGTTTTAGTTTGCAGGCGGTTGAGATTAATCACTGGGTATTGCTGATGGATGATGAGTCCTTACAGGATGCTGCTGCCAGGCAGTTATGGGGCAATATTTGCAGTGCTTTTAATAACCCGGAAGTGCTTCGCTTTAACTGGCCACTGGCGGATGGCATCCGCTGGCAGCACCCGCTGGGTGCCAAAGCAGCCTTAAATGGTTTTCTGTTCCGTATGGGGATGGATAAACGGGTGGGGTTAATGGGCCAGCTACAGGATGAGGTAGCGCCGGACCGTGTTGAACGGCTGCCAACGCTACAGGAACTGATTGAACAACCCTTAAAGAAAAGAAGCTTGTGGTTGTTGCTCAAGCAGCAATAGCCCATGCTTAAGCTGGCCATTTAAAACAGGCGTGCAGATGAAACAAACCGTATTGGCGTTTAGTAAACTATCTCCTGTGCTGATTGAAAAATTACAGCAAGAATATAATTTGATTCAGGTAAACCCCAAACTGGGCAACCCTGAACAGCAGTTAATTGAACTGCTACCGCAGGCAGATGGCTTGATTGGTGCTGGCAGACAGCTGGATGCAACCCTGTTGCAACATGCCCAAAAGCTGAAAGTTATTTCCAGCGTGACCGTTGGCTATGATAACTATGATGTTGATTATTTAAACCAGCGCCAGATTTTGCTAACCAACACCCCGGATGTATTAACCGAAACCACTGCCGATTTAGGTTTTGCCTTATTAATGGCTGCCGCACGGCGGGTAGCAGAACTGGATGCATGGACAAAACAGGGAAACTGGAAAAAGACCTTGCAGCCGGAACATTATGGGGTAGATATATACGGCAAAACCATTGGTATTATTGGCCTGGGCAATATTGGCGCAGCCATTGCCAAACGTGCGTATTTTGGTTTTGACATGCCGGTGCTGTATAGCGGTAAAAACCGTAAGCCGGAACTGGAACAACGTTTTAATGCAACTTACTGTAGTCTGGATGAGTTGCTACAACAATCCGACTTTGTTTCGGTAAATGTGGCCTTAAACGAGCAGACTACTCACCTGATTGGTAAGCAACAACTGGCACAAATGAAGCCATCTGCCATTTTGATAAATGTGGCACGTGGCGCGGTGATTGACGAAGCAGCACTGGTTGACGCACTAAAAAACCAACAGATTCTGGCAGCCGGGCTGGATGTATACGAGCAGGAACCATTACAACAATCGGAACTGTTTAACTTAAGCAATGTAGTGACTGTGCCGCATATTGGTTCTGCCACACAGCAAACCCGGGATGCCATGAGCAACCTGGCTTTTGATAACCTGAAAGCAGCACTTACAGGACAACAACCAACATATATGGTGAACCCACAGGTATGGCAGGCAGGATAGTTTCATCATGCCTGCTATAAAGCCAGATGAGCTTATGCGCGCTGAGTGCTGATTTGCGCGCCATTGGCCAGTGTTTTGGTCACCGGGGTTTTGCTGGCCACATCCAGAATGCGCTCCCATTGGGCATCATCCAGCGTGCCTGTGATGTGCAGGGTGCGTTCTATAAAGGTGTTGCCTTCGTGGTCTTTCAGCAGGTTTAGCCCAACATTTAACTCACCCAGCTCCCAGCCTTTCTTTTCCGCATACATACGCAGGGTAATTGCGGTACAGGCACCCAAACCAGCCAGAATATAATCATAAGGCGCCGGACCTGCATCCAGGCCACCGGCATGTTCCGGTTCATCGGCTACCAGATGATGCGTGCCAGTTTCAATTAAATGTTTATAGTGAGTGTCTGTCGATTTTACCGCAGCAGTGGCTATACTTTTCATCGGGATGCTCTCAAATGGTCAGGAATGGCAGGGGCAGTCAGGCGATGATCATTAAATTCCTTAATCTCGCCAAAACGGTTACTGGTTTTCCAGTCTACAGTGGCTTGCTGGATTTCCTCGGTGGTTCTGGCCACAAAGTTCCACCAGACTATAATATCTTCTGCAAAGGGCTCTCCGCCCAGTAATAACAGCCGGGTATTTTCGGCAAGCGCAATGCTCAGTTCGCTACGTTGCTGACCCAGGTATATCAGCTCATCCGGTTGTACAGTTTCACCTTCAATAGTGGCAGAACCGTGCAATACCAGAATGCCATATTCAAATTCAAGATTGAGGCCAAACTGTGTGCTACTGGCATTTTTAGCGCTAATATCCACACCCACCATATTGGAATACACCTTTACCGGTGAGTGCTGTCCCAGAAAATCACCAGCCAATACAGTAAGCTGGCAACCATCCTGTTCAATAACCGGCAGGTTTTCGTAATGGTCAAATGCCGGCTCGATATGGCGATGGCTATCCGGCAGGGCAATCCACAATTGTGCGGTATGCAGGCGGGAAGAATGACCTTCTGGTGATTTTTCCACATGGGAAATGCCTTTGCCGGCTGTCATCAAATTAATTTCATAGGGGCGAATCAGCTGCTTGTAACCCAGGCTGTCATGGTGTTCCATTTCACCTTCCAGCATCCAGGTAAAGGTTTGCAGGCCAATGTGCGGGTGCGGGCCTACCAGAAAGTCTTCGCCTTCGCTAAGTACTGTCGGGCCTGCATGATCAAGAAAGCACCATGCGCCAATTAAGCGTTTTTCCTTGGTGGGTAGCGCACGATGGATGTGCAGGTTGTCACCGATAACGGCTTCACGTGTAGGAATACGTACAAAGGTGGCTGGGTGTGGGGTTGAATGATCTGTCTGGCTCATTATATGGCTACCTTGATCCGGGTGGTGTACATTTCTTAAAGGGTCTGTTGACAATTCAAATGAGGTTGCGACAGTAGATGTTTTTTAGACGATGCAAGGCGTGAATTGCGATCTTTAGTGGTTCTAAAGGAGCAATGAACAACGCAGCAGCGGCAAAAAACATCCCTGTCCTTTCAGGTTGTGGCTAAAATTGTCCCAAACTTCGTTGTGAAACTTGCCAAGGGCTCGCCATTGCCCGCGTTTCACGCCTTGTTTGAATCAATTTTAGCCTACAACGCAGTCTGCATATGAAATGTCAACAGACCCTACGCTAAGAATTTGTATTCCAACAATGTTTTAAATGTTAACAAGATTAGGATAAGCCGAAAAAGCAGCTTTGAGTAGTGACAGAAATGTAGTTAATGTGTTCCATACATGGAACGATCAAACCGTTTTATTGGCAATATGCTTACCCGGCTGGTAAAGATCCAGCGCATTTAGGCTAAAAACTCGCTGTACGGCCTCTTCACCCAGATTTTCAGCAAGGGTATTTGCGGCCAATAAAAAATCGTCGTTGCTATAGGGTACTAAGGCGCGGGTGGAAGGTAAATCAGTCCCAAACATGAGGGAGTGCGGATTTGCACTGTAAACATCCCGAATAGCCATTCTTACATCCAGATTTACCCGGCTAAAGCCAGTAGCCTTTACATGCGCGCCCTGTTCGGTCAGTTTAAGCAAATAAGGAAAGCCTTCCTTACTTAAGCCAAGGTGGTCTATGCTTACTTTAGGCAGTTTTTGCAGGGTAGGGCTTAACAGTGGCAGGTCTTTGCTGTCCATATACAGCTCAATATGCCAGCCAGCCAGTTCATACACCCTTTGTGCCGTGGATGCCAGGTGCTGTAACTGTTCCGAGCCGCCACGGTACAGGTTAAAACGTACTGCCCGAACTCCGGTACGGTCCAGCCGGATAATTTCTGCATCACTTACTGTAACTGGCAACTGGGTCACACCGACAAAACCGGCACCTAATTCAGCCAAGGCTGCCAGTAAATAGCTTTGGTCAAAGGCCTGAAATGAACCGGATACGATGGCCCCACCAATCAGGTGGTAGCCGGAAACGCGCTTGAGATAATCTTGAGCGCCAAATTCATCCGGTAAATAACCCTGGTTAGCAGTTAAAGGGAAGCGCGGATCAATAATGTGAAAATGACTGTCAAACAGTGCGTATTGTTTTAACCCGCTTTTCCCTTCACTCATGCTTTAGCCCTGTTTTGGATACAGTTTGTCGTCAAACTGGTCCAGTGTCGGGAATTGTAGCGGCTGTAACTCATCCAGCTTGGCCAGATACTGTGTATAGTCCTGCAAAATCTGTTCACGGGCTTCCTGCGCAATATAAGGCACGTGATAGCCAATAAAGGGTGGCAGCACATCCATACCTACATAGTATAAAGAGCCACGCAATACCGGGCGCAGCATGTCTTCAATCGGGCCATGAATCGCACCTTCACCAAACATATGGTCACGGCCACCCAGGGTAAAACTGAGCAGGGCTTTTTTGCCTTTTAAGCCACCCTGATCATAAAAACGCTTGCCACCGTAGGTCACGCCGGACACGAATACCCGGTCAATCCAGCCTTTTAAAATGGCAGGCAGAGAGAACCAGTACAGCGGGAAGCTGAATATAATCAGGTCGGCAGCCAGAACCTTATCCACTTCAGCCTGAATATCTGCTGCAATGGTTTTTGTTTCATAACCCAGACGCTGTTCCAGGGCATAAACCAGATAATCCGGGTTCTTGCGCTGAGAAAAATCGTCCGCAGATGCTACCGGATTAAAATTCATTTCATACAAGTCGGATACCACCACCTGATGGCCTGCCTTGCTCAACTCACTCACAGCAAGGTCTTTCAGTGCGGTGGTAAAGGATTGCGGTTCCGGGTGAGCATGTACAATTAAAACATTCATAGTAAGTACCAGATAAAGGCCGCTAAACAGGGCAGTCTGAAAAAAGAATGCGCTGATGATAGCAACTCTTAGGCAATGAAGCAGCTAAACCAGCTGGATTTAATAAAGTTTTTCTGTGACTGATGTAAACCATTTGTTATTTTTGCGCCAATAATTCCTGCAATGAATAGGAGGAAGCACAAAGCTGGAATACCTTGCTGGAGAGACAGTGGTATGATTGCCAGTTGCTGGCTTAAAAATGAAAGGTGTTGCGTTGACGATATTGGCAAAATCCGCTGTGGTAGCAAATTTAGTACTGCCGCAACCACATGTATTGATTGCAGGGGTAGATGAAGCAGGGCGTGGCCCTTTAATTGGCTCGGTGGTGACAGCAGCAGTCATTTTAGATCCAAACCGGCCCATTGCCGGCTTAAACGACTCCAAAAAACTGTCGGAAAAGAAGCGCGATGCCCTGTTTATTGAAATTAAGGAAAAAGCACTGGCCTGGTGTATTGCCGAGGCAAATCATAGCGAAATTGATAGCCTGAACATTTTGCATGCCACCATGCTGGCCATGACGCGTGCGATTGAAGGCTTGGCGATTCGTCCCACGCTGGCATTGATTGATGGCAACCGTTGTCCCATTACGGATATTGCGTGTCAGGCCATTGTGGGTGGTGATGGGCTGGAACAGGCGATTGGTGCGGCCAGTATTCTGGCCAAAGTGACCCGTGACCAGCAATTAAAGGCAATGGATGCACTGTACCCGCAATATGGCCTGGCCAAACATAAGGGCTACCCGACCAAGGCACATGTTGAAGCCATTGAGCAGTTTGGCATTTTACCGCAACATCGCCGCAGCTATGGCCCGGTTAAAAGGCTACTGGCGGAATAAGTGATGCGGTTAGTGTTAACCGTGTTTTATATTGCAAACAGCCCTTGATTTTTAGACTTTACCTAGCATTTAGTATGCTTGTGCTAGCAGCAAAAAGAGTGAACCGATTATGCGTGAACCGACCAAAATGCGCTCCAAGGATGAACTGAACCAGATTGCTTCTGTCATTCAGCAGGAGGCGCACGACAGTGGTGTCAATTTGTCGGGCACACAGGCATTGGATCAGCCTTTTGAGCTGGTTACAGATTTTCAGCCGGCAGGTGACCAGCCACAGGCAATTGAAAAGCTGGTACGCGGGATTGAGCAGGGCATGCATGGGCAAATGCTGCTGGGGGTGACCGGTTCCGGTAAAACCTACACCATGGCCAATGA
>JASLIR010000394.1 GCA_030152125.1 Alkanindiges sp. | reverse complement strand
GGAGTCCAGTTTGGAATCAAAAAAATAGGTGTAATTAACACCCAGGCCCACATAGGGGCTAAATACGGCATCCGGCCTAAAGTGATATTGCAGGCTTAAAATAGGTGGTAAATGCCTGGTTTCACCCACCTTGCTGCCATTGACCTGAATGTCGTGCTGCGGGGGCCAGCCCACTAACAAATCCAGCGCCAGATTGGGGTGAATAAAATAAGAAACAGTACCCGTGACAGAAAAAGCATCGTCAATGTCTACTGCCGCCGTCTTGTTAAAAATGCGCCCGGGCGATGATGTTGGCACCACGTCACTTACAGCGCCACGCACCTGCCAGCGATAGTCAGCAGCACCAGCCTGTACAGCAGCCCCTAAAAGTAATGCCCCAAATAACCCGTGTGTAAAAATCTGTCTTTTCATTGCTCTGCCTTTTTTTAAATTAATGCGTTATAGACATGGCAAGCAGCATGCCAGCAGCAATTTATTGTTTTTAATTTTTTTCTTTAAAAAATATAAACTTATACTGTCTATTTTTAACGCAAAGTGATGATATGCTGTTGGCAGAAAAACAGTTAGCCAGCCTGAACCTGGAAAATAGCGCTTTGGGCCAAGTCCACAACTCAAAATATGAATTTTTAATTTACTGATAAATAATAACTATTTTAAATGATGAATTTTTATACTTATTTTTTACACAAAATTAGCACTTATTAGTTGACAGTATAAAATTTGTAGCTATTATACCTAAGTATATAGACAGACCTGTATGTCTAGTTAAAGAGGCCCCTAAACACTTTGACTATGTATGCACCTGCTATTTGTTTGATTTTTCAAATTAAACACACTAACCCCGGGCGAGTTCTTAAGAGATAGCCAAAAGAAATAATCAGCAAAATAATACTATAATAATTTAAAGGGTGAAGGGGTTAGTGCCATTTATTTACACAAAGTTGCAAAAACAATTGTGCCTGCACTAAGCTGCATGCATTCCCTTTTATACACCCTATATTTTTTATTTATGCAGCACTCGGCTCAGGCTGTAGCACATCAATCATTCTAATCACATATTCCCAAGTAGACTTCACTTCCACCGGGGATAGCATGGACATGTTGGCTTTTACAATCAGCCCATCAATGATAATAATAATCAGGGAGGTTAAATCATCCGCAGAACTTTTACCCATGTTCCTGATAATTGTACTGATCAGGTCATGCAGCCACACTTTATAAGTTTCGCTAATTTTCCTGAACTTTAAATTATCAGGAAACTCCTCACTTGCCTTGATAAACATACAACCATGAAAATCTGCACTGAAGAACCAGCTTTCAAACCAGTTGAATATTGCCTGTAATTTATCTTTAGGCAGGTTTTGTTCATTAACAAGTTCTTCAAGACTATACTGTATATACAAGCGTCTATTTTCCAAAACAGCCTCGATCAGATTTTCTTTGGACGGGAAGTATTTGTAGAAGGTCATCTTCGCTACATTCGACTCAGCGATGATTTTATCAACGCCCACAGACAGATAGCTCTGTTCTGAGAAGAGCGCGGTCGCTGTTTCAATTACAGCATCTTTTTTTCTAGTTTTAGACGCTACCATGATAGAAATCCAAAAATGCTAACTGAAAGTAATGATTATAAAGAAAAGTACTGATAAATAATATACAGCTTTTTATGTATTACCGTGAGTGTTTTGCACCTGTTTGATGCAGTTTCCGATAAATAAATAAGCGCTAATGACTTTCTACATTCATATTAGCGGGTTAGGATAATTTTTTTGCTTAGCCAACTTCCTAATGCTGCTTATATAAAGTATATATATCATACCTCTTTGGCAATCATAAAATGTTAGGTTCTGGTATGTTAGAAGTCGGCCAGCATGATTTATCCCCGTTCATCTCTACAGAGCAGTGGGAAAGGAATATGCGTGATGTGAATAACATCAAGGACGCCCTGTCTGAGCATCCGGTATTTAATAATCCATGCATTGCTTTTTTTCAGAATAATCAGATACCTCTGGAACAGGTAAGAGCCATTCACCTGGATTACCGCTGTGCCATTGTGCAAATTTTTACCGATGCCTTGCTGGCTGCGGCTTATCATGCCACGCAGCTGGAAGAAAAATTTGCCATGCCAGCCGGGGTAAAAATGATTCCGCGCTTCCTGCTCACACCCAATTTTCAGGATGAATTTGGTTTTCATATTGAAAATAACGAACTTTCAGGTTCGCCACTCAAAGCACACTATCCCCTATTTGAAAATGTACTTAAAGATTTAAATATTAGCACACAGGATATTAAAAACTTTAAACCGGGTGACAGTGCGCAGCGCTTGCGCAGTTTCCTGCAGGCACATTATGAAGACTTTCTGGATATTATCGCTTTACTGGCTGCAGCCGAATTACAGGTCGTTGTATTCAGCCCTATTTTACGCGCACTGGTGGACTGGCACCAGATTGATACCTCTTCCGGTTATTATTTTGTGCACGGCGCTTCAACCGATACCGACAGCTCTGCCAATGATGATGAACATGCCGATGATTTATGGAAATGCCTGAGCCTGGCGATTAACCACAAGCCCAAGGATGAAATTCAGCTCAAGGTAAACCGTTATATGGATTTATGGGATGAGTTCTGGGCAGAACAGCTTAAGCGGGTACCCGGGAAATAAAGATGAAAAGAGTCCTTTTAGTGTCGATCGTCCTGTTATTCGGCGGTTGTTCGACCTATGCTGTAAAAATGTATGACGGCCCTGAAAAATCACCCGCAGAATTGTCTACTGTCAGAATATGGAATCCTGGTGTAGCTGTTAAAAGTATTGATGGAAAACCCGGCATGACTACCGGGCGCGAATCTCACGCCTACGTCGCACCAGGCAATCACAAGTTCGAGGGTGCCTATATCTTTGCCAACACTTACTCAGATCCCGTGACGCTTTGGGTAGAAACCAAAGCAGGTCACAGCTACACCTTCACTTTCCGGTTACAAGCCGATAATAAGGTCAGTTTTGACATTCAGGATAAAGGGCAAAACTATGATCCAAACTGCCTGATACCAAAACCTGGCGCAAAAGGCGGGACCAAAGGTAAGGATTGTTAGTTTCGTTCAGCAAAGCCCCAACCGGGGAGAAACTACTGCAATAAAAAAGGGAGCCTGAGCTCCCTTCCTTATTTAGAACAACCTGTTACAGCTGTTCTTCGTTCAATGCCTGACTAAAGGCCTGATCCACTTCACTGAAGTCGGTTGCCAGTGCCTGTTCAGCTTCTTCAGCTTCCTGACGACGACGCTCCATGTGGTAAGCCAGACCCGTACCTGCCGGAATCAGACGACCTACTACCACGTTTTCTTTCAGGCCACGCAGATCGTCTTCCTTGCCGGTAACAGCCGCTTCGGTCAGAACGCGGGTTGTTTCCTGGAACGATGCTGCCGAAATGAAGGAGTCGGTAGACAGCGACGCTTTGGTAATACCCATCAGCAAACGCTCGAAACGCGCAGGGAATTTAGCCTGTGCATTCAGTGCTTCGTTTTCTTCGCTTACGCGTGCAAATTCAGCCTGCTCGCCTTTAATGAAGGAAGAATCACCACCATCCAGGATTTCAACTTTACGCAGCATCTGGCGAATAATCACTTCGATGTGCTTGTCGTTGATTTTTACACCCTGCAAGCGGTATACGTCCTGCACTTCGTTTACGATGTAAGTCGCCAGCGCTGACTCGCCTTTTAAGCGCAGAATGTCATGCGGGTTTTGTGGACCGTCGGAAATCACTTCCCCACGCTCAACATGCTCACCTTCAAACACGTTGATCTGGCGCCATTTCGGAATCAGCTCTTCGTAAATTTCGGTGCCGTCATCCGGGGTAATAATCAGGCGGTTTTTGCCTTTGGTTTCTTTACCAAAGCTAACCACACCAGAAATTTCCGCCAAAATCGCATGCTCTTTGGGCTTACGCGCTTCAAACAGGTCGGCCACGCGTGGCAGACCACCGGTAATATCACGGGTACGTGAAGATTCCTGTGGCACACGACCTACCACATCACCCAGACCAATCGTATCGCCATCGCGTACGCTCAGAATGGTTTGCTGTGGCAGGAAGTAGAACTGCTCGCCTTCCGGGCTATCCAGCACAATCGCAGGACGCAACTCTTTACCACTGGCTGGACGGTCTTTAATCGCTAGGATTTCAACGGTAGTCATACCGGTGGCATCATCAGTCTTGGAAGTTGCAGTCACGCCATCGGTAATTTGCGAGAAACGCACCTTACCGGAGAACTCGCTGATCAGTGGATGGGTATGTGGATCCCATGTTGCTACGATAGCACCAGCTTCTACAGACTGGCCATCTTTCACAATAATGGATGCACCGTAAGGCACTTTATAGCGCTCACGCTCACGGCCCAGGTCATCCGCAACACCAATTTCAGCAGAACGCGACACAGTTACCAAATGGCCTTTGCTGTGCTGTACTGACTTGATGTTATGGAAACGTACCGAACCCTTGTTACGCACCTGTACGCTGTTGGCAGCAGAGGTACGGCTTGCCGCACCACCCACGTGGAACGTACGCATGGTTAACTGGGTACCCGGCTCACCAATCGACTGTGCAGCCATAACGCCTACAGACTCACCGGCATTTACCAGGTGGCCACGGGCAAGGTCACGGCCATAACAGCGCGCGCACACACCAAAACGGGTCTTACAGCTGATGACGGAGCGAACCTTAATTTCGTCCACACCCGCATGTTCCAGAGAATCAACCCATTTTTCGTCCAGCAGTGTACCTGCAGCAGCAAATATTTCGTCAGAACCAGGACGCAATACGTCAACCGCCACCACACGACCCAGTACGCGGTCACGCAACGGCTCAATTACGTCACCACCCTGAATTAACGGGGTCATGAACAGGCCATTAGTAGTACCACAATCCGGCTCGGTGATCA
>JASLIR010000334.1 GCA_030152125.1 Alkanindiges sp. | reverse complement strand
TGGATCACATCTTCCGGCGGTACTATTTCATCATCGCGGCCAATCACCACCAGTGTATCCGGCTTCAACTGCAAATCCTGCATGGGATTATTCTGTACCGCCGGTGCCACCAGAAAGGTTTTTAACAGGCTGACATCAGCCAGCCCGGCAGGCACCTGCTGCTGGTTGATGCGTGAAGCAGCAGCGGCAGCAATGTAGGCGCCAAAGGAAAAACCGGCAATGTACAGCTGTTTTAGCCCCTGCTCCGCCACAGCCCACTGTAATACGGTAAAAAAGTCATCTATCTCACCCGCGCCATGGTCATGCTGCCCGGTACTCCCGCCAACGCCACGGAAATTAAAGCTAATGACGGAAATACCCTGATTTCTAAAGAAGCGCGCCAGCGTGGTAACTACCTTATTATCCATGGTGCCGCCAAATAGCGGGTGCGGATGGCAGATTATCACCAGTTTTTCACTATTGGCCTGCCATAATGGGCGAACCTGTAAAACACCTGCTGCCGAAGGAATAAGAATGTCTGCCATAGGCGCTTCCCTTTATACCTTTATATAGGAGAGATGAACTGTATCTCGATATAGCGCATTGCAGGCGCCATTGTTCGACGATATTGTGTATAACAGCATTGCGGCAGCTATGATAAATGCCTTTAGCCTATTTAGGTGACGTTTTAACGACTAAAGTATGATTTTTTAGCCGCCTTTTCTTTCCGGGCCAAACCCGAACTTTTGCCGAACAAACCTTAATTTAAATTTAATTATTATAAATCAATATTTTACTTAAAATACAGTAAACTTTACACGCCTATTTTGTATACAATTTTTTGATAACTTTTTTTGCTAAGCATATGCAATATTTGCATGCAATCGTTTATAGTGCAGCCCTGTTTAAAGGTACCAAAAAAGCAGGTTTAGCCTGCTCACCTTGGCCCCTATTTTTACACTTCAGGAGTAAGGCATGAACGCCTCGGTTACCCCGACAATTGAAAAAAACCAGCATGTTGATGGAACACGTGTTGTTGAAATGGTTATTGTAGGAGCAGGCTTTGGCGGTTTAGGCATGGGGATTCGCCTGTTGCAACAGGGCAATTCCGACTTTCTGATTATTGAGAAAGGTGATGAGGTTGGTGGTACGTGGCGTGAAAACCACTACCCCGGTGCTGCCTGTGACGTGCAGTCGCATATGTACTCCTTCTCTTTTGCACCAAAAACCGACTGGACACGCCGTTATGCCGGTTGGGAAGAAATTCACCAGTACATGAAGGAAACCACTGACCAGTACAACCTGCGTCAGAACATCCTGTTTAATACCGAAGTCATTGCCGCATCCTTTGATGAAAGCAATGCACAATGGCTGGTTCAACTGAATGATGGCAGCAGCATCAAAACCCGCTTTTTTGTCATGGCCTCCGGCCCGCTACATGTGCCGCAAATTCCAAAAATGAAGGGTATTGAGAAGTTCAAGGGCAAAGTGTTCCACTCCGCACAGTGGGCGCACGATTATGACCTGACTGGTAAAGCAGTTGCATCAATTGGTACCGGTGGCAGTGCCATTCAGTACGTGCCGGAAATTGCCAAGCAGGTAAAGCAATTACAGGTTTACCAGCGTACCCCGGCATGGGTTATCCCGCGTGACGAACGCCGCTACATGGAACTGGACAAGAAACTGTTTAAGGCCGTTCCGTTTATCCGCAAATTGCACCGTGCGCGCCTGTACTGGAGCAATGAATCCCGTGTAGTGCCCATGTTTGCACCAAACTTGATGAAACAGGGCCAGAAACTGGCTGAGCTGTTTATCCGCTTTCAGGTTAAAGACAAAGCCGTTGCGCAAAAGCTGACTCCGGACTATGTGATGGGCTGTAAGCGTATCCTGATTTCCAACCGTTACTACCCTACCTTTAACCGTCCCAATGTTGATTTGATTACTGACGGCATTGCCGAAGTGAAAGAAAACAGCATTGTGACCAAAGACGGTGTGGAGCGTCCGGTAGACTGTATTATTTACGGTACCGGTTTTGTGACCGACCCACGCATCTACATGAAAAACTTTAGCTGCACCGGCCTGGCTGGCCGTGAACTGTTAAAGGACTGGAAAGATGGTGCCGAGTCTTACCTGGGTATTAGCACCCACGGTTACCCAAACATGTTCCAGCTGATTGGCCCCAACACCACGCTGGGTCACAACTCGCTGATTTTTATGATTGAAGCGCAAGCGCACTATATTCTGGAAGCCATTAAGCTGTTAAAGAGCAATGGTGCCGACTATATGGACATCAAACCTGAAGTGCAAAAAGCCTTTAACGAAGATGTACAGCGCAAGTTGCAGGGCACCGTATGGCAGTCCGGCTGTGTCAGCTGGTACCAGCAGGATGGCGGTAAAAACTTCTCCCTGTGGCCAGGCTACACATGGCGCTACTGGCTGTCTACCCGCAAGGTAAAAGCTGCAGATTATGTATTCAGCAAGGTTAAACAGACCGCCAAGGTATAATTTGACTTATATAGCAGTAATGACTATATATAGTCATTAATAGCAAAAGCCCTGCATCATGCAGGGCTTTTGTTTGGCAGGACGACTGCTACAAAAGATAAGCGCTTAATGCGTGTATTTTAAACCCAGTGATACAAAGGAATCCCGTGAGTTGCCCACCGCAGCACTCACCTGTTTTAGCTGATACCCAGCCTGTGCAGCAAAGTGACTATTAATCGCTGCACTCAGCGCCGTTTTGGAACGGAAAATCCCTGCCTCTTCGCCATATTCATAGCCCAGGTCCTGCTGAAATTTCAGGCTTGGTGTAATGGCACGCTCATAAAACAGCGCTGCTGTGCCTATGGCCTCGTTGTGATCCTGCTTGGGTGGTGCACTGTCCTTGCTGTTACGATAACCGGCACCCAGTTCGCCACTTAAGGATTGCTGCTCAGTCTTAATAAAGTCATAACCCAGCCCACCGGTTAAGCTGGCTTGGTAATCAAAACTGCTGCTCAGGTCTTTCTCCCATTGCAGCTTGGCAAACTGGTAGGTAGTGGCGGACTGGTGATGGGATATCTTTCCTGCCAGCAGATAACGCTCAATATTATTGTCACTACTATCATCACTGGTATTTACCGTTTCGGCCCTTAATTCCTGCCCCCATGCACCGGACATACGCTGAAACAGCAAGGCGCCATTCAGGTTTTGTTTTGAAGTACGGCTGCCATCACTGCTTTTAGTTTCATTCAGCAAATAACCGGCATCCACCTGCAGGTTATATTCCTTGTCGGTTTTTATTTCCGCAGGTGCCTGACGCGCAGGCCCCAGGTCAGCCGCATGGCTAAGGATTGGCAAACAACTGAATATGGTTACTAAGGATAATGGCGCAATGGCTTTCATGAGGACACTCACACAACACAAATAACAAGCGGGCGAGTCTAGCATGGCACATGCACATCGCTGGTTAAGCTCAAGATTTCTTAGCACTTTATATACAAACACCCGACATAACTTATATGGCAACACATACTTGTAAACCCGGTTTAAGCAGGTCTTATTAGTGTCTTAAAAATAGATTAATTTTTTGATGCAATTCGCGCCGTGCAGCATTTGCTTAACAACTCCGCAGGCACCAGTTTTTGATTCTATGCTAGCATTGCCTTTCCCGCTTTTGATTGTTTGCTGCTGTTTCATATTATGGCTGAATCCCCACAATATCGCTTTCTACGCTATGCACCACGCGATGGTAGCACCATGCAAATTAAACCCTCGCGCTGGGAGCGTATGCATATTGACCCGTGGCTAACCGGGTTACTGGCACTTACCGCAGGGCTTGGGCTGGTTGTACTGTATAGCGCCTCCGCCCAGGACTGGGGCCTGGTCATGAAACAGCTGATGAGTTTTGTGATGGCACTGACTATCATGTTGCTGATGGCACAGGTACCACCCAAAATTTATCAGGCCATTTCGCCCTGGCTGTACGGCTGGGGCCTACTGTTATTGCTTGCCGTGATGGTGTTTGGCGACGTGCGGATGGGTGCACAGCGCTGGCTGGATATCCCAGGCTTTGGCAGTGTACAGCCCTCCGAGTTTATGAAACTGGCCATGCCAATGATGACGGCCTGGTTTTTATCGGCACGCCCCTTGCCGCCTTCACTTAA
>JASLIR010000330.1 GCA_030152125.1 Alkanindiges sp. | reverse complement strand
ACTATATTGGTTAAAATATAAACAAATTGCACTTTTAAGTCTCTTTTCAACTAAATATTGGTCAAGAATGTCTCAAGCTCTTTTACATTGTCGTAATATTATCGCTTATACTTATTTTTTAATGTACGAAAGAAGTAAGATGACTTGGGCGAATAAGTGGATAAAAATTAGTACAACTTATTGTGGTTATCTTACCGATTTACCTCATGTACACCAATGTGTACACTGATTTTTTTTGAACGCGTAAAGATGCTCTATATCAACTCGTTATAGTGCTTGTTCAGTAGACGCCATCCCATATACCTCAAAAAAGGCTTAAACTATAACGGTTTAGGCCTTTTTTGTTGGCTGCTATCCTGTACTGGCGTGATTATTGAAAATGGACTGTATCGAATCAATGTGATAAAAAGAAAGAACTCATCCGGGACTACTGGATACAAATCAAGCGTCATTTTTTAGTTATAACAAAGCAGCGATCTACAGTATCGATTTAAAGAATGAAATGTATGTCATTGATGAGATAAAGGATTGAAGAAATGCAGCCAACGGATAGGCGTACTACAGGTTTGTTGAATCTGATGGGTCAAGATTTGAACCGCAAATTTCGTCTGCATCGCATGTTGTACGTGACTTGTTTTATGCTGGTCTGCGTGAATATTCCATGGGGCATTTACAACATTATCAATGCGCAGTGGGGGCTGTCTGCTATCAGGCTTCTGCTGATTACTGCAGGTATTGTATCTTTCATTCTGGTGAAAAAGGATAAGATACGCGCGGCATTGACAGGTTTGGCGATCGTGCTCTTTATCGTATTTTGTATATTGAGCATTATCTATGATGTACCGCTGGCGCATACGCCCAGAACGGTGCATGTGTTCTTTTTATTGATAGGCATAGGCTGCTTTATTGGCTTTAAGGACGAGCATTATGTATTGTCCTATGGTTTTCCATTAGTCTGTTTTGTAACCTATATTTTCTTTGCCAGTAGCCAGTGGGGCATCATCACGCCTTATGCAATCAGTAGCGATGAGCGGGTGTTTGGAGCCTGGGCCAATAACATTCTTGCCTTAAGCCTGATCTATGCCATTTTTTATGTCATGCAATCCAATGCTGCCAAATCCAGTGCGATGGAGGTAGAGCTTGGCAAGGCAATCTCCCACAATCAGTTTACCCTGTATTACCAGCCACAATCGGATGAGGCAGGACAAATCAGTGGTGCCGAGGCATTGATTCGCTGGCATCATCCGACCAGGGGAACCATTTCCCCGGATAACTTTATTCCCCTGGCCGAGCAAATCGGCATGATTCTCCCCCTTGGGCATTGGGTGCTGGGTACGGCATGTGCCCAACTGGTCAAGTGGGCACAACAGCCCGAGACGGCAAAACTTTCCCTATCCATTAATGTTAGTGCGCAGGAATTCAAACAGAAAGATTATGTGGCACAGGTTCTATCCGTGCTGCAGCGTTCCGGTGCCTGCCCCTCCTTACTAAAATTTGAACTGACAGAAAGCATGCTGGTGAATGATGTCGATGATATTATCAGCAAAATGACCGCGCTCAAGGCAGCAGGAATCCGTATTTCCCTGGATGATTTTGGAACGGGATATTCCTCACTGACTTATCTGAAAAAACTCCCGCTTGACCAGCTCAAGGTTGATCAGTCCTTTGTCCGCGAGATGTTATCCAGCTCACAGGATGAAGCCATCGTACGTACCGTTGTGTCGCTGGCGCAGCACATGGAACTGGAAGTGATTGCAGAAGGAGTCGAAACGGAGGAACAACGCCAGTTTCTACAAAGAATAGGCAGTTATTCCATACAGGGTTATTTGCTAAGCCGTCCTTTAAGCATTCAGGATTTTAATGCCTTTTTACTCAGCTCGAAAATGCCGCCCCCAATGATGAGCGATGCTGAGGTCATTTCCCAGGAACCGTTTATGGGCTAATCTGCTGCTATGCCCTACACAACCAAAATCAGGCCAATTTTTTTACCTTAAAATCATTTAATATCAATATTTTATTTTTAATTTTGATGTCCGCTATCTCCAGCATATACCTGAAAAAGGCTTAAACCCTGACGGCTTAGGCTTTTTTCCTGGCTTGACAGCTTTGAGCTTCCTGTTTGATACTTTGCGCCAACAGCTTTTTAAGGGATTAGCGGCGTGGGCAAACCATTACACCGCAAAATGATTCCGGAAACTTATGTACAACTGCTATTTGAGTATCTGGAAGCACAGGGATATAGCCCCGAAAGCGTGCTGGGCGAGCCATGGCCTGTGCCCGATGTACATGGGCTGGGTGGTGTTGCAGTAGAACATTGGGAAAGCCTGTTAGAAACCGCAAAACAGCATTTGAATGACCCACTCATCAGTTTGCATGTAGGGCAAACCATTACCGCCCGGCATCTGGGAATTTTAGGTTCTTTGCTTCTGGCGTGTGACAATTTTGGCGCTGTCATGCAGCGTTTTGAGCGCTATCAGCGCCTGATATTTGATGTGGTGCCAGCAATGATTGAGATTGGCACAGAATACGTGGAACTAACCTGGGATACCCAGGACTATCAGACGGGTGCGCTGGTGGATGAAACCGGCCGGACCGTGATGGTGCAATTCTGCCGCAGCCTGATTCGTGGTACCACCTTACTGCAGGCAGTCCATTTTACACATGAGCCGCCTGCGGATATTCAGCCCTACGAGGATTATTTTGCTTGTCCGGTTCTATTTGGGCAGGCTAAGCCGCTGTTGCGTTTTGCGGTAGACATGCTGGCCTTGCCGCTCAAAAGCCCTGATCCTGCCCTGATTGCAGTACTGGATAACCATGCCGATCAGTTGCTGGCCAAGTTGCCTCAGGTAGAAGAAATTGTTGAGCAGGCCCGAAAACATATTGCCGCTTTATTACGCCAGGGTGAACCTGATATTGCACAGCTGGCAGACTTGCTGTGTTGCTCCCGCCGGACCTTGCAGCGGCGCCTGACCGAGGCAGGAAGCAGCTTTCGGCGCGAATTAAATATGGTACGGCATGAGCTGGCGCGATCCTACTTGCTGGACTCCCAGCTGCAAATTGTCGACATTGCCTTAATGCTGGGCTATTCCGAGCATAGTGCGTTTACACGTGCCTATAAGGAGTGGACAGGCAATACACCCCAACAGGAACGGGCGTTACAGCTTAAAAAGGCTATATAGAGAATATAACTGATCAACCCTTTAAATGATTATTCGTCTCACACTGGCTTTTGACCATCCCCTGCCACAATAGTCAGGGGATGCCCTATCTTCCAGATACGGTAGCCTATACATAAGCGCCGTTTTGAATTTCATCCCGTACCACCTGCAGTTCAATATCACTAAAACGGCGGATTTCAGATTCGGCATGGCGCGCCAGTATGCCACCTATTAATGGCACAGTGACTTTTACCTCCCAGTCAACGCTAATCACCAGGTTGCCATCTTCCTCAGTCAGGCGGGTGAAATTACGGAAACTGCTGGGCATGTTCATGCTAAAACTGGACTGGCACTGCAGACTGTTGATATCCCATTCATCCTGACGGTTTAACTTGAATGCCCCATTCAGCAGCTTTTTAGCAATCTCTGGAATATTCACATCCAGATTATGCGTACGCTTCAGCACATATTGCGAGCCATTTAAAGTGGAGGAAAGAACCTGCAGGTTTTCGCTGGGTACCTTATGGCACACCGCCAGATGGAACTCCGGGTTGGATAATGCAATGCGCGCCTGTTGCAGCGTTCCCGGCATTAATACCTGTTTTACCGTAAAATGATGAGCCATAAATATAATACCTTAAGTGCCAAATGTTATGAGCGGTGCTGCTTTTCCGCAAGCTGCATGGTTCTGATCAGTCTTTCTTTTTGGAAGCCTACCCGTTCGATGAGTGTACGCATGAGACCGGGTGCCCGCGCAACCAGTGTATTGTTGCGCGGTACCACTATTATATCCCTACGCTGCTGAATACCATCAACCAGTCCAGCAATAACCTCTTCAATAGGCACGTATTTCCAGATGCCAGTATTCCCGTTCCACACCATACTTGCAACAGGATCAGCTTTCACCGCATCCATCATGGGCGTCTGAAAAAAGGTGGGATGCAGGGTGCCTACTTGAATGCCATGATGTTTTACTTCCAGGCGTAAACTGTCACACATTGCCCATACACCCGCCTTGCTGGCTGCATAGTGCCCATTTAAAGGACCATGCACAAAAGCGGCCATGGAAGAAACCGCCAGCAGATAGCCCTGTGTTGATTTAACATAGGGCAATGCGGCACGGAAAGTCCTAAATACGCCAACCAGATTAATGTCGATGGTGCGCTCAAAAGCTTTGGGATCAATCAGCTCCAGCGCATCTGCTGTTCCAACCCCTGCGCCTGCGATGACCACATCAATCCTGCCAAAATGCTGTGCCACATGGGCTAGTGCAGTTTCCAGGCTTTCCAGTGAGCACACATCGGCTACCCAGCCTGCAGCCTTATCAGCCCGACCAAAGGCCCTGGCCTGTGCTTGTACGCTGTTCAGATCAAGATCCAGCAATGCCAGCTTTGCGCCTTTGTCATGCAATGCCTGAGCAGCGGCTTGCCCCAGCCCACCGGTGGAACCTGTAATCACAATTACCCGGTCTTTCAGTTCATATTTTTTCATGGCGTGTTTTCCTCTAAGGTGCGCAAATTAATAAACTGGAACTGTACGTTTGAGAAAATTAATCTGGTCCTGTACCACATGCTCAAATGCATCACCGATATAAATATCGAAATGGCCATAGTCATAGCGCTTAATTTCCTTGCGCGGGGTGCGTTTGGCGTGGCTTAAAGTAGCTTTTGCAGGGGCAACCGAGTCAGTATTACAGACGCAGAACAGCACGGGTGCCTTGATTTTTGGTGTGTTACGGCCGGGATAATAACGAATAATATCCAGGGCAAAACGGGCGGCCACATAGTTCTTATAGTCCGGGTCATACCGGGTCAGTGCGGATAAACCCGAATAGGCATCAGGCGCATTCATCAAGGCTGTTTCACCGGGGTTTGCGGACAATGGCACCATCACTGGTTGACCGCCCAGTGTGGCTCCAATGCGGTCACGGATAGCCAAGGCAGTCAGCTTGACGGAGGTCACTGGGTTCATCACCAGACTGGAAGCCAGGCCATCGGTAAACGGGCATTGCGAAATGACCGCCGCCAGTTCCGGCTCGGAAGCTGCCGTTGCCAGTACATGGCCACCGGAAAAAGACGAACCCCACAGGATGACGCGGCCCGGGTCAATACCCGGCAGGCTACGTGCATAGACTATGGCGGCTTTCCAGTCTGCAAGCTGACGCTGGATATCCAGTAGCTGACGTGGTTCACCTTCGCTATCACCAAAATGACGATAATCAAATACCAGACAGGCATAACCTTCTGCCACAAAACGCTCGGCAAAGGCGGTCAGGCGCATTTTGCGGGTACCGCCCAAACCATGTGCCATCACAATGATGGGAGACAGCCCAGCAACGGCTGGACGGTATAAATACGCACTGCATTGAATGCCGCCTGAAGCAAACTGTACATTGGCTGGCTGCACAGGATTCGCTGCTTTTGCATTCATGGTTAAATTCCCGTCTTAAGGTTGATAAGCATATATTCAAGGAGTACGGATGCTGCTGCTTGACGGATGCTGCCAAGTTACTTGATATTTTGCGCCATAAAAGCGGGGCTTAGGGGAGCATGTATATTGAAGGGCTAATCCAGCCTCATTAAAAAGCTCAATAAAAAATGAGATAAGCCGTTATGGAGGTCGTGCCAAGAATTTAGGGTAGTATTTTGTTGTTAAGCGCCTACCCCTGCCCGTCAGGTATATAACCCGAGGAAACCCTATGAAAAGCTATGCTTCTGGTCTATTGATGTTAGTTACAGCGTCGCTGGCATGGGCAGCGGATAATCCACAAGCCATTACTGCACAGAACGATGCAGCACATATCAAGGTATCACCAGCTATTACACAGGCAGTGGCGGGTGACTGGCGTAACCCACAAAACAGGCTACGTGACGCTTATCGCCATCCGGCAGAAACACTGGCTTTTTTGCAGTTGCGCCCTGATGCCCGTGTTATCGAAATTACACCCGGTAGCGGCTGGTATAGTGAAATTCTTGCACCGCTGTTAAAGCAGCAGGGCGTGTACACGGCGGCCACGCCACAGGGTACCACCCCTGAAAAGCAGGCTGGCAACAGCAAACTACGCGAAAAATTTAGTGCTGATGCCCAGCATTATGGCGCAGCAAAAATTGTGGAGTTTGATGCCAGTGCCCCGGTGTTTGGCCTGCCTGCATCGGCAGATATTGTGCTGACATTCCGCAATGTGCATAACTGGGTGAAGGCTGGCAATGCTGCAACCTACTTTAAGGCATTGCATGATGTACTAAAACCGGGTGGTATTCTGGGCGTGGAGGATCACCGTGCTGCTGCAGGCACGCCGCTGGATTTAAATTCGGGCTACTTACCAGAGGATGAGGTGATAAAACTGGCAACCGCTGCAGGTTTCCGGCTG